>NZ_JAWOBM010000080.1:0-77516 GCF_046498025.1 Halorubrum sp. | reverse complement strand
GACATCACAGTCATTCATGATAAAAGCTAACCTTCGAGCAACAGACATCTCACGTCGAGGCGAGCCCTCGTCGCGGCGGTCGGAGCGACGCGGCTGCCGTCGCCGTCGCGACCGTTCCCTTCGGTCGTCACGCCGCGAACGGCAGCCGTACGAGTGTCAGAACAGCGATACACCTGCCCGAGAAGTCATGTCGATCGGGCCCCACTTCCCTGTATGGACCGCAACGAGGTGCGTCGGGCGTGGGACGACGTGGCGGCGACGTACGCCGCCCGTCGCGACCCGGACGGCTCCGACGCGGCGCTTATCGACGACCTGCTCGCCGAGCTTCCGCCCGACCCGCGCGTCCTCGACGTCGGCTGCGGCGACGGCGCTCGGACGCTCGCGAACCTCCCGGCCGGCAGCGTGGGGCTCGACGTCTCGCGGCGCGGGCTCGACCTCGCGCGCGAGACCGTCCCCGAGGCTCGGCTCGTCCACGGCGAGATGTCCGCGCTCCCCTTCGGCGCCGACCGGTTCGACGGGATCACGGCGTACCACGCGGTGTTTCACGTCGAGCGCGAGCGACACCCCGCCGTCTACGCGGAGTTCGCGCGCGTCCTCCGACCGGGCGGTCGGCTCCTGATGACCCTGCCGGGCGGCCGGTTCGAGACGGTGCGCCGCGGCTGGATGGGCGGTCGCATGTTCTTTTCGGCGCCCGGCCGCGACCGCACCCTCGCGCAGCTCCGCGAGGCGGGGTTCACCGACGTCGAGACGACGACCGCGACCGATCCGCTCGGGAGCAGCACCGAGTTCGCGTTCGCGACGCTCGGCGGAACCCGATCGGCGTGACCGGCGACGCCGACCGGGCAGACGACGTGCCTCACGACGTCCGCGCGGCCCTCTCGCAGCTCCTCGACCGCGCCGGACGGGCCGCCGAGGCGGGCGACGCGGAGACCGCGGCCGCGCTCCTCGACACGGCCGCCACCGTCGCCGCCAACAAGCTCTCGCCGGGCGACCGCCGCGACCGGATCCGACGCGGCTGCGAGGCGGCGCGCGCGGCCCTCCCTGACGGCGCCCTCGCGGCCGCCTACGCCGACGCGGCCGCGGCCCGACTCTCGACCGGGTGAGCCCGACCGAGCCCTTTTGCCTCCGGCGCGCCACAGTTGCGCATGCGCGTCGCAACGCTGCTCCCCTCCGCCACGGAGACGCTGTTCGCGCTCGGCGTCGAGCCGGTCGGCGTCTCGCACAGCTGCGACCACCCGCCCGCCGCCCGTGACCTGCCGACGCTCACGAGCACGGTCGTCGACCACGCGGACCGGTCGGCGAGCGAGATCGACGCGCAGATGCGGTCGGTCGACGGCGCCGTCTACGACCTCGACGTCGACCGGCTCGCCGCGCTGGAGCCGGACCTCGTCGTCACCCAGGCGACGTGCGACGTCTGCGCGGTCGACGCGGGCGCGGTTCACGAGGCCGTCGCCTCGCTCGACCCCGCGCCCGAGGTGCTGACGCTCGACCCCCACTCGTTCGGCGACGTCCTCGACGACGTGACCCGGCTCGGCGAGGCGGTCGACCGCCCCGACGCCGCCGCGGCGCTCACCGACCGACTCACGGCCCGCGTCGAGCGCGTTCGAGAGCGGGCGGTCGCCGACGTGGGCCGCCCCCGAACCGCCGTCCTCGACTGGACCGACCCGCCGATCCGGGCGGGCCACTGGGTCCGCGACATGGTGGAGACGGCGGGCGGCGACCCGTCCTTCCAACCCGACGGCGCCTCCGAGCCGGTGGCGTGGGGCGACGTCCGCGCGTACGACCCCGAGGTCCTGGTGGTCGCCCCCTGCGGGTTCGAGCGCGACCGCGCCGTCGAGGCGGTGGCCGACCTCGCCGGTCGTCCCGGCTGGCGGGACATCGCAGCGATCGCGGACGACAGGGTGTACGCCCTCGACGGCAACGCGCTGTTCAACCGGCCGAGCCACCGGCTCGTCGACTCGCTCGAGGCGCTGTTCGCCTGTCTCCATCCCGACGACGCCGCGACGTCGCCCTCCGCCGACGACCGGATCGCGCGCGTCGACGACGCCGCGGTCCGGTCCGTCCGCGCCGACGGCGGGTGAGCCGCCACTCCCACCGCCCGTTCAGGGCTCCGCTCGGTCACGGAGCGCCGAGAGCGTGGCCGCCGCCCGAAGGTCGTCGACGGTGCAGTACCAGGCGCCCCGCACGCCGTTCAAGTCGTTCTCGACCGGCGAGTCGAGCGGGATCAGGTCCTCGAACTCGAAGACGACGACGACGCGCTCTGCGGAGACGGGGTCTATCAGCGCCGCCCAGTCGCCCTCGTCCATCGGACCGGGTTCGCCCCGAGTCTGTTCGACCCGGTCGACGACCCGCGCGTAGTGGGTGATCGCCGACACCGGCGCGGTCCGGTAGAAGGCCACGTAGTCGAACGCCGCGCGGGTGCGGTCGTACGACCGCGGCGCCGGGTAGAACCCCTCGCGGCACCGCTCGAAGGTGTCGGGTCGGGTCGCGACGACGCAGACCCGCGCGTCCCCGGGCGCGTCGTCGGCCGGTGCGTCCGCGGCGAATCGGTCGAGGTCCATCGCGTAGGGCGCGGTAGCCGCCGGACGCGGATATATCCGCGCTCGGCACGTACGGGCCTCCGATGGTACGCAGCGCGGCGAGCGAACGCGACGGTCCCCGCGAGCGCGACGACGCGTCGTTCGACGGCGTTCCGCCTGGTGACTCCCGCGACGATCCGACGGACACCTCCCCGCCGGCGCTCGCGATCGAGGGCGTCTCGAAGCGGTTCGGGTCCGGCGAGGCGTCCGTGCTCGCGGTCGACGACGTTAGCCTCACGGTCGAGCGCGGCTCGATCGTCGGGCTGCTCGGCCCGAACGGTGCCGGCAAGACGACCCTCATCAAGTGCGCGCTCGGGATCGTCCTCCCCGACGCCGGCTCGGTCCGGGTGTTCGGGACGGACGTTGGCGACGGCCGCCGGGCGGCGTACGCCGACGTCGACGCGATGCTGGAGGGCGCGCGCAACGACTACTGGCGGCTCACCGTCCGGGAGAACCTGCGGTACTTCGCGACGATCGCCGGCGTCGACCCGAACTCGGTGCGGGCCCGCCACGACCGGCTGCTCGACAGGCTCGAACTGACCGAGAAGGCCGACACGCCGGTCCGGGACCTCTCGCGGGGGATGAAACAGAAGGTGTCGCTGGCGAGCGTGCTCGCCGGCGGCGCGGAGCTCGTCTTCCTCGACGAGCCGGCGCTGGGCCTCGACGTCGAGAGCTCCCGGACGCTCCGCCGGGAGCTCCGCCGGCTCGCCCGCGAGGAGGGGCTCACCATCGTCCTCAGCAGCCACGACATGGGCGTCATCGAGGACGTCTGCGACCGCGTGGTGATGATGGCGAACGGGCGGATCGTCGCCGACGACACCGTCTCGGCCCTCCTCTCGGGGACCGAGCGCGACGTCGTCCGGGTCGTCAGCGCCGACATCGACGACGCGGTCGTCGCGACGCTCCGGGAGCGGTTCGACGTGCGGGCGGTCGAGCCCGGTCCCGGTTCGGCCGGACGCGACGGCGGGTCGACCGCCGTCGAGGTCGTAGCCGCGGGCGACGCCCTGTACGACCTGACGGACGCGCTCCGCGAGGCGGGGGTCACGGTGGAGGGCATCGAGACGGTCCGCCCCGAGCTGGAGGACGTGTTCGTCGACCTCACCGGCGTGGAGCCGGGCGGGAGCGGGACGGTCGGAGGCGGTCGACCGGAGGCGGAACCGCGGGGGCGGTCGTCGTGAGCCGCGACGGCTCGGCCGCCTCCGGCGCCGAGCGCTCCCCGGCATCGGCCGCCGCTGACCCCGCTGACCCCGCCGACCCCACCGACGAGCCGCGTCCGGCCACGTACTACCACCTCGCGCGGGCCGTCCTCTACCGCGAGTACCTGATCTTCGTCCGGTATCCGGCGAACGCGGTCGGGGGGATCGTCGTCGCGCTGTTCTTCTTCGGCGTGCTCTTCTACGGCGGGCGGCTGCTGGCCGGGCAGGCGCTGACGGACTCGCTGTCCGGGATCGTCGTCGGCTACTTCCTCTGGACGCTGTCGGTCGGCGCGTACTCGTCGGTGTCGAACGACATCGGCAGCGAGGTGCAGTGGGGGACCTTAGAGCGGCACATCACCACGCCGTTCGGGTTCGCGCCGGTCGCCCTCTTCAAAGGAGTCGCGAAGGTGATCCGGACGTTCCTCACGAGCGCGGTCGTGCTGGCCGTGATGCTGCTTCTCACCGGGACCCGGCTCAGCCTCGACCCGCTCACCGTCGTCCCCGTCGCGGGGCTCGCGATCACCTCGGTGCTCGGGCTCGGCTTCGCGGCCGGCGGCGTGACGGTGCTGTACAAGCGGATCGGCAACTGGCTGAACCTGCTGCAGTTCGGGTTCGTCGCGCTGATCTCGGCGCCGGTCCTCGACGCCCCGTGGACCCGGTTCCTCCCCCTGGCCCACGGGAGCGCGATGCTCCAGCGGGCGATGGTCGACGGCGTCCGGCTGTGGGAGTTCGGGCTCGCCGACCTCGCGCTCCTCGTCGGCGTCGCCGTCGGCTACCTCCTCGGCGGATACGTCGTCTTCCACTACGCGACGCGGCGTGCGCGCCGGCTCGGCGTGCTCGGGGACTACTGAGTCGCGGCGGGTCGCGCGAGTCCGTCAGCCTCCCCTCACCGACCGTCGTCGGGCTCGGCAGCGAGCGCGGCGTCGCGCAGCTCCCGGCAGCGGCCGCCGGCGACCTCGAGCGCCGGCACCGGGGTCGGGGTCCCGTCGGCGTCGACGGCGACGAACACGAAGTACGACTCCGTCGTCAGCTCGCGCTCGCCCGTGCGCGGCGACTCGCGGTACGCGCGGATCCGGGTCCGGAGGCTCGTTCGCCCGACCGCGTACACGTACGACTCGATGATGCAGGTGTCGCCCTGCGGCACCGGTCGCTTGAAGTCGAGCCCGTTGATCTTGGCCGTGACGCACGTCTCGCCGGCGGCGCGCATCGCCGACATCGCGCCGACCTCGTCCATCCACTTGACGACGTTGCCCCCGTGGGCGGACTCGTAGTTGTTCGTGTGGGTCGGTTGGACCCGCTGGCGGTTCTCGATGTACGTGTCGCTGACCGAAGGCATGGCGGATCCAGACGCCTGGCGGGGAAAGGGGCGTCGGCGAGGCGGGGCGGCAGGGCGTCGGCGAGGCAGGGCGGCAGGGGGTCGGCGAGGCGGGGCGGACGGACCCGACGAGGCGGGGCGGACGGACTTATATCGCCGCGGTCCGGATCGAAACGCATGACCGAGAACGGGGACGCGCTCGACGCCGACCTCCGAGTGTCGTCCTGTGAGCGCTGTCCGGCGCTGGTCGAGTCGCGGAGCCAGATCGTCAACGGCGTCGGCCCGACGGACGCCGACCTGCTGTTCGTCGGCGAGGGACCGGGCGCGAGCGAGGACGAACAGGGGGAGCCGTTCGTCGGGCGGTCGGGCGACGTGCTCGACGAGGCGCTGCGGGACGCCGGCCTCGCGCGGGCGGACGTCCGGATCACCAACTGCGTGCGGTGCCGACCGCCGGAGAACCGCGACCCGACGACCGGGGAGCTGGCGAACTGCCGCGGGTACCTCGACGCCGAGATCGACCGGCTGGCTCCCGAACTCATCGTGACGCTGGGGAAGGTGCCGAGCCAGCACCTGCTCGACCGGTCGGTGGCGATCACGTCGGAGTCGGGCGACGTGCTCGACGCCCGGATCGCGGGCGCGTCGCGTCGCGTGCTCCTCTCCGTCCACCCGGCGGCGACGCTGTACGACCGGAGCCAGCGCGACGGCTTCTTCGAGACCATCGCTCGGGCGGCCGAGCTGAGCGGTGCCGGCGGTGCCGAGGGGGGGAGCGGGCAGTCGCGGCTCGGCGAGTACTGATCTCCCTCGATTCGGTCTCCGAAGGTGCTTCGATCGAACGATCCCGGCCGGAGAATCGAACGTATCGGCGGTCTCTATATAGCGAACATAGAAAACCATTAGTCGCGCCAGTCAGACACTCTTTTGTATGTCCGACAACAGGTGGTCGGCGAATCGACGAACGTTTGTCAAGACAGCGGGTGCCGGCGGTGTCGTCGCGCTCGCGGGGTGTTCCGGCGGCGACGGTTCGGACGGGAGCGACGGCTCGGACGGGAGCGACGGCTCCGATAACGAGTCCGACGGCGGCACGACCGGTGAGACGGACGACGTGCCCTCCGCACAGTTCATCCTGAACCCCGCCGAGGCCGACGTGGAGATCGAAGAGCAGTACCAGCCGATGTTCGAGTACCTCGAGTCCGAGGTCGAGGTCGAGGTCGAGTCCGATCGCGCCGCGAGCTACACCGCGACGCTTCAGGCGATGCGGAACGAGCAGGGCGAGATCGCGGACATTTCCCCGTCGGCGGTCATCGCCGGCGAGGACATCCTCGACGTCGTCGGGGTGCGGATCGCGTACGGCGCGTCGCAGTACTTCTCGACGGTCACGACGACGCCCGACAGCGGCATCGAGTCGCTCACCGACCTCGAAGGCGAGCTGATCTACTTAGGGGACATCCTCTCCGTCTCCGGGACGCTCGTTCCCCTCACGATCCTGAAAGACGCCGACCTCGACATCGGGAACGCGCCCGACGGCGACGCCGCCGACTTCGACGCGGAGTACTCCGATCACACCACGGCGCGCGAACAGATGGTCGAGCGCGACGACGTGATGGCCGCGACGACCGGCGCGTTCTCGTCCGCGCCGTACGTCCCGCAGGAGCAGTTCGAGGAGATGTCCGAGGACTTCGTCGACATTTCGGCGGAGTACGAGGGCGCCGGCGACGAGATCGAGTCGTCGGGCACCGAGCTCGAGCTGCTCGCGGTGTCCGACCCGATCCCGCGCGCGCCTCTCGCGACGCGGTCCGGCTGGGACGACCCCGTCAAAGCCGAGATCGAAGAGGCCATTCTGAACGTGACCGAGGACGACCTCAGTCACGGTGACGACTACGACGGAGAGCCGCTCTGGTTCACCGGCGTTGAGGAGGGGAGCATCGAGGACTACGAGCCGATCCGGAAGGTGCTCGAGGAGCTCGGCCTCGAGTTCGAAGACCTTTCGTAACCACCTCACAACCCCTCTTCACACCTAATGAGTCGTATCACAGTCGACGGAGTCACGAAGCGATTCGGCGACACCGTCGCGCTTGACGACGTCTCGTTCGAGGTCCCACAGGGCGAGTTCGTCATCGTGCTCGGCGTCTCCGGCTCCGGGAAGTCGACGCTGCTCCGGTGTATGAACGCGCTCGAGACCCCGACCGAGGGGGAGATCCGCGTCGGCGACGAGCCCGTCACCAGCCCCCGCGACGACATCGCGATGATCTTCCAGCAACACAATATCATCGACCAGATGACCGCGTACTCAAACGCGCTCACCGGGTCGCTCAACCGGAACACCTTCGTCGACTCCCTGCTCCAGCGTCAGGGCGAGGCGGACAAGCTCCAGGCGCTAGAGGCGCTCGACACCGTTGGACTGCTCGACAAGGCCCAGCAGAGCGCAAAGCGCATGTCCGGCGGGCAACAACAGCGCGTCGGCATCGCCCGGGCGCTGGTGCAGGACCCCACGATTCTGCTGGCCGACGAGCCGGTGGCGAGCCTCGACCCGGGCTCCTCCCAGCAGGTGATGGGCTACCTCCGGACGGCCGCGCGCAAGCGCGACCTGACGGCCGTCATCAGCCTCCACCAGGTGAACCTCGCCCGGAAGTTCGGCGAGCGGTTCATCGGGCTCCGAGACGGGCGGAAGGTGTTCGACGGCTACCGAGACGAGTTCGACATGGGCGTGATCGACGAGATCTACGGCGACATCGACACGGAGGGCATGTTCGCGCCCGACGCCGATCGGGACGTCGACGCCGGGGACACCTCGATCGACGACGCGTCGTCGAAGCGGGTCTCCGGCGGGGGGATGGGACAGTGAGCTACGACGACGCCGTCCGCGAGCGCTACGAGTCGATCGTCCTCGCTCGCCGCGTCAAGGCGCTCGTGATGGGGACCGGGCTGCTCGTGCTCGTCGGGGTGTTCTACTACGCGCTCGTCTCTATCGGGTTCTTCGAGGCGAACCTCCCGAACTACCTGCCGAACTTCCTCAACGCGCTCCGCGACTTCTTCCCGTTCCTCGCGCCCTCGTTCCCCTTCGTCGACCCGAGCGGGTTCCTCGACTACTGGGCGTTCATCGAGGAGCGAAACCTGATCTGGGGCGGGATCGGCGGCGACACGCCGCTCCTCGGCGAGGCCGGCATCACGCTCGCGATGGGCTTCGCCGGCACCGTCATGGGGTTCCCGCTCGCGCTGCTGTTCGGAATCTTGGGTTCCGGCCGCGTGACGCCGTTCCCCTTCAACTTCATCTTCCGCGGACTCATGTCGTCCATCCGCGCTATCCCGGCGCTCGTCTGGGGTCTCATCTACGTCCCCCTCGGCGGGATCGGTCCCGTCACCGCGACGCTCGCGATCGCGACGGACACGATCGGTAACCTCGGTCGGCTGTTCACCGACGAGCTCGAGGAGATCGAGGACGGCCCGATCGAGGCGATGGAGACGACCGGCGCGAACAAGCCGCAGACGATCACCTTCGGGATGCTCTCGCAGGTGACGACCCCGTTCATCGCGTGGACGCTGTACATCTTCGAGATCAACGTCCGGATCGCCGTCTCGCTCGGGATCATCGGCGGCGGCGGGCTCGGGAACGTGCTCTCCGTCCAGCAGGGGCTGTTCGCGTTCACGAACATGATGGCGACGATCCTCGTCATCCTCGTGTTGATCATCTCCGTCGAGATCTTTTCCCAGCGGATCCGCTCTGTGCTCCGCGAGGGCGACGAGGCGCAGGGGATCGTGGCGCTGCTGTTGGGATTCCCGCAACGCATGGCCGAGGCGGCGCTGAAGTGAGGCGCGCGGGTCCTCCGCGTTCGTCGCCGGTCCGAGGGGAGCCGCGCTCGACCGCCGCAAGGGAAACCGACTTTTCCGTGCCCCTCCCAGTAGCGGTATGAGCACCTTCGAGCCGCCCGCGGAGACGCTGGCGGACGTCGTTCTGGTCGACTACGGGCTCGGAAACCTCCGGTCGGCGACCCGCGGGTTGGAGCGTGCGGGCGCGTCGGTCGAGATCACCGACGACCCCGAGGCGTTCGCGGCCGCCGACGGCGTCGTCCTCCCGGGCGTCGGCGCGTTCCGCGAGGGGATGGAGAACGCCGGGCCGCTGCGCGAGGCGCTGACCGACCACGCCGACGCGGGCCGTCCCCTGTTCGGCATCTGTCTCGGGATGCAGATGCTCCTCACCTCCAGCGAGGAGGCCGACCACGAGGGGGAGGGAGAGGTGACCGGCCTCGACCTGGTCCCCGGCACCAACGTCCGATTCGACGTCGACCGCAAGGTCCCGCACATGGGGTGGAACGAGCTCGAGGTCGAGCGCGACCACCCGCTCGTCACCGGTGTCGACGGAGCGGGGTCGGAGACCCCGCAGGCAGACGGCCCCGCGGGCGGGTCCGTCGACGGCGAGTACGCGTACTTCGTCCACTCGTACTACGCCGCGCCGGACGACCCGCACGCGATCGTCGCCACCGCCGACTACGGAATTGAGTTCCCCGCGGTCGTCGCCAACGACGCGGGCAACGTGTTCGGCACCCAGTTCCACCCCGAGAAGAGCGGCGAGACGGGGCTCAGAATCCTCCGGAACTTCGTCGAGTACTGCGCGCAGCGGTAGCGTCCGAGCACGGACGACGGCGACTGATCCCGAGCCTTAGAGCCCGTCGTACGGACCGGGCTTCGCGGCGGTGAGCCGCTCGACCTGCTCGGTCGAGAGTTCGATCGACGCGGACGCGAGGTTCTCCGCGAGCTGGTCGACGGTGCGGGCGCCGACGATTGGCGCGGTGACGCCGTCGCGGTGGGCGAGCCACGCGAGCGCGGTCTGGGCGGGCGAGGCGTCCACCTCGTCGGCGACGGCGTCGAGCTCGTCGTGGACGTCGAAGTTCTCTTCGGTGAGGTACGCCTCCTGGAAGCGGGTCGACTCGGCGGCCTTCGACTCCTCCGGGAGGTCCTCGTCGCGGTCGTACTTCCCGGTCAGGAAGCCCTGCCCGAGCGGGCTCCACGGGGCGACGGCGAGGTCCCGCTGGCGGGCGAACTCGAGGTAGTCTCCCTCGATTTCGCGGTCCACGAGGTTGTAGCGCGGCTGGAGCACGCTGAACGGCTCCCACCCCTCGCTCCGGGCGATCGCGTTGGCGCGGGCGACCTTCCAGGCGTTCGGGCGCAGCGTCGACGCGCCGAGGTAGTGGACCTTGCCGGACTCGACGAGCCCGTCGAGAGTCTTCAGCAGCTCGCGGGCCGGCGTCTCGTCGTCCCAGCGGTGGATGTAGAGGACGTCGATGTAGTCCGTGTCGAGCCGGTCGAGGAGGGCGTCGACGCGGTGGCGGACGTTCTTTCGGTTCGTCCCGCGGCTGTTCGGGTCGCCGTCGCGGATCTGCCAGTACACCTTCGAGGCGACCGTGTAGCGCTCGCGGTCGCGCTCGGCGAGCCAGTCGCCGATCCAGCGCTCGCAGTCGCCGCCCCCGTACACGTCGGCGGTGTCGACGTACCGGCCGCCGGCGGCCTCGTAGGCGTCGAGCAGCTCGTGGGCGCGGGGCTCGTCGATCTCAACGTTCCCCGCCTCGGTCACGCGGCCGAACCGCCACGTGCCGAACTGGAGTTCGCTCGTCCGGAGCCCGGTCCGGCCGAGCGGGACGGTACCGAGGTCGATATCGTCGATTTCGGGGGTCATCGTCCCGACGTTCTCGGGCTCGCCGCAAAAGCGTACAGCAACCAAATGCGACGCGTGAACGCCCCACACGCTTTGGCGAGCGGTCCGGGGTCCGACTACGCCTCGTCGGCCGTTTCGACCACGATCACGCGCAGGTCGTTGACGTTCGTCCCCGTCGGTCCGGTGCGGAGCAGCGCGTCCGCCTCGTCGAGCAGCGGGTAGGCGTCGTGTCGGTCGAGGGCGTCGCGGGCGGCGTCGGGGTCGAGCGTCGTCGCGTCCGCCATCCCGCCCGCGGCGTCGGTCGGGCCGTCGATCCCGTCGGTGTCGGCGCTCGCGACGACGATCCGGGCTGCGTCTCCGCTCTCCTCCCCCGCCCCGTCTCCCCCGCCGAGCGGCCCCTCCGCCAGCGCGAGGCCCGCGCTCGCCGCGAACTCCGCGTTCGGCCCGCCCGTCCCGTCCGCGTCGCCGAGCGTCACGGTCGTCTCTCCGCCCGAGAGCAGGACGGCGGGCGGTTCGGCGGGCGACCCACGAATCACGCACTCCTCGGCGACGGCGGCGTGGGTGGTCCCGGCCTCCCGGGCCTCGCCCCTGACGCCGGCGGCGAGCACCAGCGGCTCGTACCCCCGCTCGGCGGCGGATCCAGCGGCGGCGTCGAGCGCGGTCCGCCCGTTGCCGACGACGAACGCCCGCGCGCGGTCGAACGCCCGATCGCCCGCGGTCGGCGTCTCCGCGTGCTCGCCCGCCGCGCCCGCCCGGAGGCGTTCGCGCACGGAGTCCGGGGCGTCGAGGTCGTAGCGGTCCAACACCGCCAGCGCGTCGTCGTAGGTGGACGGGTCCGGAACGGTCGGGCCGCTCGCGATCGTGTCGAGCGGGTCGCCGATCACGTCGCTGACCGCGAGCGTGACGAGGGTCGCGGGCGCCGTCGCGCGCGCGAGGCGGCCGCCCTTGACCGCCGAGCAGTGCTTGCGGACCGCGTTGATCTCGTCGATCGACGCGCCGCAGGCGAGCAGCGCCTCGGTCAGGTCTCGGAGGTCGTCGGGGGTGATCGGCTCGGCCGGCGCCGCGAGGAGCGCGCTCCCGCCGCCGGTGATCGCGGCGAGCACGAGGTCGTCCGGACCGGCGCGCTCGGCCAGATCGAGGACGCGCCGCGCGCTCTCGACGCCGCGGTCGCTCGGCACCGGGTGGTCGCCGGGGAGCACCTCGACTCCCGCCGTCGACGGTCGCTCCGCCGGGTCTTCGGTGACGACGACGCCGTCGTCGACGTCGCGGTCGCCGTCTTCGAGCACGCGGGCGAGCGCGGCGGCAACTTCGGCGGACGCCTTGCCCGCGCCGAGCAGGAGCACCCGGTCGTAGTCGGCGAGGTCGTACTCGCCGACCGCGTCGGCGCTCCCGGCTCCGCTCCCGGTCTCTCCCTCTATCCGGAGGACCCCGTCGCGCACCGAGACGGCGTCGGGGATCAGTCGGTCGGGTCGTGCGGCCGCGATCCCGGCCGCGAGGCAGTCGAGGGCGACGCCGTGAGCCGGCGTTCGGACGAGCCGCCCGCGGTCGCGGAACGTCACGTCGGGCGTGCGGTCGTCTGCGGCGTCGTCGTCCGGCGAGTCGTCGTCGCTCATGCGGAGGCGGTCGGCCGCGGGCGACATATATTCACGGGCAACTCCGTTCGCGCCCCTCCCTCTCTTCGGTCGCCTCGCGGTGCGCGCTCGCCGCGATCGCGGCGATCCGGAGGGGCTCGGGCCGTCGGAACCCCTCTCGGACGAGGTCGCGGACGGCGGCGGCCGCGCGGTCGTCGTCGATCCCGACCGCACGGACGAAGAGCGGTTCAGACCGATCGTCCTCGGGCTCGACCCGCAGGCGGGGCGGAAGCGAGCCGTAGACGTCGAGCCGACGGTCGAGCTCGTCGCCGTCGAACGCCTCGCGGAGCGCGGGTTCGAGCCCGGGGCTCGGCTCGTAGCTCACGGCGTAGACGGGTCGGTCGAGGGTCTCGTGAAGCCGACTGAGGTCGAGGAGGTTGAACCACGCGGGGGCGATCCCGGCGCAGGCGACGTGGCGGACGTCCTCGCGGCCGAGCGCGTCGAAGAGGGCGATCGCGGCGTCGGTGGCGTCCGTGCCGCCGACGGTACAGCGCCCGAAGGCGAGGCCGTCGAGGGTCCCATCGGCCCTGACGACGGCGCCGGCCAGGCGGCTGGTTCGGTCGCCGTCGGAGAAGGCGATCCCGAGCGTCCGACTCGGCGCGGTCACCCGATCAGTTCTCTTCGGACTTGATCTCCTGGAGCCGGTCGAGAAGCTCGTCGTTGGAGGCGCCGGGCTCGTAGTCGACGGAGCCCTCGTGTACCTCTTCGGCCGCTCGGACTCCGTCCTCGTCGTCGAAATCCGCGTCCAGGTCCTGGTTCTCCTGTTCGGATTCGTCGTAGCTTCCGAAGCCCATATGTGTGTGATACTAACAGGGCGCGACTGATAAATCCCCGGCCGCGATCGGGGGGCGACGGTCTCGCCCCGACCGCTGCGTGCCGCGTCGTCGCGGCGTACACGTTTTTAGGTCGCGACCGCCCTCGTGTGGGTATGGAGCCGATCACCGTCACCGCCGACGCGGAGGAGTTCACCTGCAACGCGTACCTCGTGCCCGGCGAGGCGCCGACGCTGGTCGACGCCGGAACGATGCCGGGCGTCGACGACGTCATCGCCGACGCGCTCGACGACGCCGGCCTCGACGAGTTGGACCGCGTCGTGTTGACCCACCAGCACCACGACCACGTCGGCGAGCTCGACGCGGTGCTCGACCGGTTCGACGCCACGCTGTACGCGAACGCCTCGCACCCGCGACGCGACGTCGCGATCGGCGACGGCGACGAGATCCTCGTCGGCGACGAGCCCTGCGAGGTCGTCGAGACGCCCGGGCACGCCGACGACCACGTCGCCCTGATGGGCGACGAGCGGCTCTACTCGGGCGACGTGGTCGTCTACAACGACGGCGCCTTCGACGACGGATCCTTCGGCCGCACCGACATGGCGGGGCAGTCGCGCGAGGCGCTGATCGAGAGCCTCCACGCGATCCTCGACCGACTCCCGGACACCGTCGTGGCGATGTACCCCGGTCACGGCGACGTCTACCGCGTAAGCGACGGTCCCGACACGGTCCGCGAGGTCATCGAGCGGGCGACCGAGCGCGCCGAGCGCCGCGAGCCGAAGTACCCGGACGAGTAGCGAGCGATTCGGGCGGGGGGCGTCTACGACTGTTTGTCACTGACGTGCGTAGGGGTTTACCTGTTACAGCTCTCGCACAACTCGCCGAACCACGTACCGGAAACTCGAAATGACGCTCGGCAGCCTGACGGGTTCGGCCGGGTAGGTACTTTCCGTCTTCCCCGTCTGAACACCTCTTTGACCGGGTTCTAGGTCGGAAAGCAGCCGTTCCTCAGTCGCTACAATATTGACCTCTAGGTTATCATTAATTAATTGACCTGATCGACTAATCTCGGCCAAAAACGATTGTGGGCAATTTGACATTATATTACTAATTAGGGGCCACGCGAGGCCGTGTGTATGCACACGCGCATACCGCCCGGAGAGACACGGGTCGGACCGGTTGCCCACGCGTCTCAGTTGGTGCAGGTTCTCGAGTTGGTATCGTGGCAGCTCGACTCGAGTACGGAGGTTGAGACGAGTGGACCGTCGGTTGACGAACTGCCGCGGAGGAGACGGCAGTCCGACGATCTGGAATCGATCACCGGCCTGCCAGCGGGGATTCGATAATGACGGAATATCCCATTCGGCGCCGGGACGTGCTGAAAACGACGGGAGCGGGACTAGCGGGGCTAGCCGGGCTTTCACAAACGGCGACCGCAGCTGAAGGCGAGGTGCTCTGGCAGTTCGACGCGGGAGACATAATCGAATCCTCCCCGACTGTTGTCAACGATACCGTCTTTTTCGGGGACGGGAACAATCGCGATGCGAAATTGTACGCGCTGGACGCGGCCACCGGCGACGAGCGATGGCTCATCAAAACCACGAGGGCGGTGGCGACGTCCCCGAACGTGGTCGACGAGACACTGTACGTCACAATCGGCGACGGCGAGCAAGAAACGGCCGATCAAACCGTGTTCGCAATAGAAGCGGCTACCGGCCAAGTGGAGTGGAGCGACCTACAATCCTTTTTTGCGCTGTCGTCGCCAACGGTGGTCGATGATATCGTCTACGTCGCCTTGGAGGACGTCATGTACGCGTTGGATGCGGCCTCCGGCGACGTACGGTGGGGCTTCGGAGGCTTCGAGATATCCTCCTCACCGACAGTAGTCGACGGCACCGTCTTTTTTGGCGACACACAACCGATTACTCCGAAACTGTACGCACTGGACGCGGAGACGGGCGACGAAGAGTGGAGCGTCGGTATCGGTCAGATCTTCTCGTCTCCGACCGTGGTGGACGGGATCGTCTTCGTGGGGAGCGATGACGACAACGTGTACGCGCTGGACGCGGCAACCGGCGAGGAAGAGTGGACCTACTCAACGGGAGAGCAGATCACTTCATCCCCGACGGTGTCAGACGGGACGGTCTTCGTGGGGAGCGATGACAGCAACGTGTACGCGTTGGACGCGAAAACCGGCGAGGAACGGTGGCGCTTCGAAACCGAAGACGAGGTGGGTTCGTCTCCGACCGTGGCGGACGGGACGGTCTTCGTGGGGAGCGATGACAACAACGTGTACGCGCTGGACGCAGCGACCGGCGACGAACGGTGGCGCTTCGAGACCGGAAACGTCGTCGTCTCGTCACCGACGGTAGTCGACGGCGTCCTGTTCGTCGGGAGTTACGACGGGCACCTGTACGCGATCGACGCGGGCGTGGACGGATCGAGCGAGGACTCTCGCGTGAACCTCGGCACGCTCGGACACCACCACGTCTTCGCGGAACGCGGGCCGACCAGACCGGGCATCTCTGAACGATTGGAACTAACAACGTCGTTCACGTTCGAGCCGGCGTCTCCCGAGGTCGGCGAGCCGGTCACGTTCCAGGCTTCGCCCACGGAGGGTGATTCCATAGAGTACCGCTGGGACTTCACCAATGACGGCGAGACCGACGCAACTGGCGAATCGGCCGAGTTCGTGTTCGAGGAGCCGGGCGAAACCTCGGTGTCCCTGACTGCCGTCGGTCCGGACAGGAGCATCACGGGAGGTGAAACCGTCACCGTCACCGAGTCGGAAGACGAGGAAGAACTCGTCTACTGGCAGGTCGACTTCAGTGAGGGCGAAGAACCCCCGACACCACCGTCTTACTGGCCGAACGACGTGATGGCGGGGCTCGGGAACTCCGAAGACGGTGTCCGGGAGAATCCCTCGCTCCGCAGGCAGGAATCCGACGGACAACTCGGTGACATCGACATCGTGGATAACGAATTCACGTTCGATGACGAGGAGAATCCGACCGAAGTCACCGTCGAATTTGAGGTTGAAGAAGGCGCTGACGCCCGTGACTTGCACCTCGCAGCGTTTACGCTTCAAGGTTCGTTTGAGAAAGACGAGATCGACGAACAGGAACTGTTCGAGGCCACTAGCGGGGCTTACGAGGGAGACGAAACGGGAGAACTGACGATCCCGATACCTCAGGAGGCCGACGACTGATCACGATTACTCTCTGAGGATTTCAACAGCGCCAACGATTGATCTCGCCGTCGTTCACGTCTGACTAATTGACCGTCGTACCCGATTCCCGATCTAGTCCCAGAACGACTGCGTCCGCGCGTACTCGCGCTCCTGTCGGAGCACGTCGCGGTAGAACTCGTCTTCGTCCTCGCGCAGCTTGTTGATGATCCGCGCGGCGTTGTGCGGTCCCACCCCGCGCGCCGCCAGCGCGATCACGGCGCGCTTCCCGTGCGTCTGGACGAGGCTCGCGGCGCGGTGGGCGCGCCGGGTGCGCCGCTCCTGCTCCTCGTCCTTCTCGCTCGTCCGGACCGCCGCGACCGTCTCGTCGTCCCACGGGTTCAGCGCGGCGACGCGCGTCGAGCCGCAGTCGGGACACTCCGGCTGGTCTCGGACGCGCCGGACCGTCGTCGTGCGCTTCCAGTCGGCACAGTGGAGACAGAACAGGATGACGCGGTCGTTCCGGATGCGCTCGCGGACCGTCTCGATCACGTCGGCGTCGGCGTTCTCCGGGACGAGGAACTCGGTCCCCGCGGACCGCCCGGCCGTGCCGAGCGGGGTGCGCTCGCGGGCGATGGCGAGCTCGACCGGCCTGTCCTGCATGTCCCCCAGCAGCTCGGCGGTCTCCGCGACCGCGAGGTCGGCGTGGAACACCTCGCGGAGCGCCTCGTCGTAGACGGGCGTCCCCTCCAACGCCGCGAGCAGGCGGTCGCCGCCGAACCGCCCCCGCCCCTCGCGGTAGCGCTTGACGGCGCCGAACTTCGCGGCGACCTGCGCCAGCGTGAACTTGAGCGCGTCGGAGTTCTTTAAGGCGAGTTCGAGGTACGCCGCCAGCCGATCGGGGTCGGTCGTCTCCAGCACCTCGCGGAACGCGCCGGGACCGACGCCGCCGGGCACCTCGAACTCGATCCGGTACGGGTCGACGTCCATCCCGACCGACGACCCCGCGCGCTGGCCGACGAGCGCCGCGAGCAGCCGCGCGAGCGTCTCGTTGACCTCGTGCCCGAAGGCGGCGTTGACCGCGACGGTACGGGCGCTCCCCTCGATCACGACCCGGCGGTCCGTCGGCACCGGGTGGCCGGCGTCGACGTGGTCGGCGACGGGTCGCAGGGCGGCCGCGATCGTCTCCTCGTCGGCCGGGTACCGCTCGGCGAGGTCGGCCGCGACCGCCTCGGGGGTCGAGCCGGCCTCCAGCGCCGCGGCGGCCTCGCCGCGGATCCGGCCGACCTCCTCGGCGACGGGCTCGGGGACCGGGATCTCCTGGCCGATCCACGAGGGCACCTCGCCTGCGGGGTCGGCGATCGGCGTGACGTTCACGCGCTCCTCCTCCTCGTCGACCTCGGTGATCCGCCACATCTCGCCGCGCTGGATGAACGTCTCGCCCGGCCCGGCGAAGTTGACGACGAACCGCTCGTCGAGGGTGCCGATCTGCCGCCGCGAGGACATGTCGTACACTTGGTAGGTGGACTCGTCGGGGATCATCGAGAGGTTCGCGTAGAAGTACTGCCACGTGCCCCCCGACTTCTCGAGGGTGTCCGACTCCTCGTCGAGCCACAGCAGCCGGTTGCCGTCGAGCTCGCGGACGATCTCCTGGAACTGCGGCTCCGAGAGGTCCCGGAACGGGTAGGCGCTCGTGACGATCTCGTACGCGGCTCGGGCGTGCACGTCGCCCTCGTCCATCACGACCCCGACGATCTGGTTCGCGACGGTGTCGAGGCTCCCGTGGTGGATCGCGGCCGGCTCCACCAGCTCGGCGTCGGCGCGCCGCGCGATCGCGAGTGCCTCGAGGGTGTCGTCGCCGCCCTGCGTCACGACGGTCCCCTCAGAGACCAGATCGCGGCGGTGACCCGCGCGCCCGACGCGCTGGAGCAGCCGGGCGACCTCGCGCGGGCTCCCGTACTGGACCACGTGGTCGACGCGGCCCACGTCGATGCCGAGCTCCATCGAGGAGGTGCAGACGAGCCCGTCGATCTCGCCCGATTTGAACCGATCCTCGACGTCGATCCGGACGTCCTTCGAGAGCGAGCCGTGGTGGACCTCGATCTCGGTGGGATCGGCGGCGTTCTCGTCCTTCCCCTCCCGTTCCGCGAGCGTCTTGAACCGCGAGCCGAGCGCCTCCGCGGTCTGACGCGTGTTGACGAAGATCAGGGTCGACTCGTGGTCGGCGACGATCCCGCGGACCGTTCGGACGTGGCTCGCCGTCGTCTCGTCGACCGCCAGCTCGCCGGCGAGGGTCGCGTCGCGGTCCGTGATCGGCGGGTCGAGCACCCGCACGTCCGTCCGCGTCCCGGCCGCGACCTCGACGATCTCGAACTCGCGGTCGCCCTCGCGGGTCGGGTCGCGCTTTCCCGACCCGACGAGGAACTTCCCGACCTCCTCGGGGGTCCCCACGGTCGCGGAGAGCCCGATCCGCTGGAACGGCCCCGCCACACGCCGGAGGCGTTCGAGCCCGACCGTCAGCTGGGCGCCGCGCTTCGCGGAGGCCAGCTCGTGGACCTCGTCGACCACGACGTGTTCGACGTCCTCTAGGGCGAGCCGCATCTTCGAGCCCGTCAGGATCGCCTGGAGGCTCTCCGGCGTCGTGATCAACACGTCCGGCGGGTCGTCGGCCTGTTTGCTCCGCTCGTACCGGGTGGTGTCGCCGTGGCGCACCGCGACCTCGACGCCGAGGCGGTCGCCCCACCACTCCAGCCGGTCCATCATGTCGCGGTTGAGCGCGCGGAGGGGCGTGATGTAGAGCGCGGAGAGCCCCTCGCGGGGCTGGTCGCCGGGCGAGTTCCGGGCGTCGACGATCGCGTCGAAGACGGGGAGCATCGCCGTCTCCGTCTTTCCGGTCCCCGTCGGGGCGAGCACGAGGGCGTTCTTCCCGGCCGCGAGCGGCGGGATCGCCTCGCGTTGGGGTTCCGTGGGGGTGGAAAAGCCCTGCTCGGAGAGGGCCGCACGGACCTCGCTCCCGAGGTGCGCGAACGCGTCCATGCCCGACGGTTCCGCCATTATCTGATCGTCGGACGTTGGGCGCTCGGGCGATTAAGCCCGTCGTTGTACGAGGTTTGTTTATATATGGTCCTAACCCCATCTCTCGTCACTGATCGGCGATCGGTGGTGACTATCTCCAAAGCCCCAGCGGCCCTCGGCTCCCGCGTCTCGCTGCGGTCCTCAGTCGCTCGCTTCGCTCGCTCCTTTCTGTCCTTGCGTCGCCGAGGTTCGCCGAGGGCCGCTGCCCCTTTGAGTCCCGCCCCGCACAGCACCGCAGCCTCACACCTCCCCAGCCTCGTCGCTGGCGCGGAACGCGCCAGCGACTCCCTCGCGCGGCGCTCCTCGTGGCCTATCGGCCACTCGGAGGCGCACGCCCCCGCTCATCTATTTATAAACAATCGCCGCTACGCCTACGTAACGCCGCCCTCGTTCGTCGCGTACGCCTCGTGCGCGCCGCTGTCGAGGATCGCCTCGATCTCGTCGACCACCTCGAGGACGTCGGCGAAGGAGGTGTAGGGCGCGGCCGGGCAGACGCGGACGACGTTCGGCGGCCGGAAGTCGACGACCACCCCGCGGTCTCTCAGGGCCGCGCTCAATCGCTCCGCGTCGGGGTGTTCGAGGGCGACGTGGCCGCCGCGGGCCGCGTGCTCGCGGGGCGTGCCGACCGAAATCTCGGGGAGGCGGTCGTCGACGAGCGCGATCAGGTAGTCGGTGAGCGCGAGCGACTTCCTCCGAACGCGCCGGATCCCCGCCTGCCGCAGAAGTTCGATCGAGCCCTCCAGGGGCGCGGCCGCCAGCAGCGGCGGCGTCCCGATCTGCCACGCGCCCGCCGAGTCGGCGGGAGTGTACGTCGTGTTCATCTCGAACTGCGTCGCCTTCTCGTGGCCCCACCACCCGGCGAGCGCGGGCGTGAGCCCGTGGTGGCGCTCGGCGACGAACAGCGCGCCGACGGAGCCGGGCCCGGCGTTGAGGTACTTGTACGTGCACCACACCGCGAAGTCGACGCCGGCCGCGCCGAACTCGTGCGGGACCGCCCCGGCGGAGTGGGCCGCGTCGAACCCGGCGTACGCGCCCGCCTCGTGGGCGGCCGCGGCGATCCGCGCGACGTCGAACAGCTGGCCGGAGCGGTACAGCGCGGTCGGCATCCACACGATCCCGACGTCGTCGTGCGCGTCGAGCGCGGCCTCGATATCGCGCGGGTCGATCGTCCGCCCGTCGCGGCTCTCGACGACGCGCAGCTTCTCGTCCGGATCGATCCCGCGCTGGCGGAGCTGCGCGCGGACCGCGTAGTGATCGGAGGGGAAGTCGAGCTCGTTGACGAGGACGGCGGGGTCGACCGCGGGGTCCCACCTCCCGTCCGCCGCCGCGCTCCCCGCTCGCTCCGGGCCGTTGCCGGCCAGCAGCTCGTCGAGGAAGGTACCGATCAGGGTGTGGAGGTTCACCGTGATCGAGTTGCCGACGACGACCTCCGCGGGGTCCGCGCCGACGAGGGGCGCGAGCGCGTCGCCGAGCCGCTCGCCGACCGAGAACCACGGCGGGTCGGCGTCGGTCCACCCGCCGATCAGCCGCTCGCGCCACTCCTCGACGACGCGGTCGAGGCTCGCGAGGGCGGCGTCGCTCGCCGGACCGAGCGAGTTGCCGTCCATGTATAAGACCCCCTCGGGAACGTGATACCGGTCGGCGAACGCGGAGAGCGGGTCGGCGTCGTCGAGGCGGGCGGCGAGGACGGCCGGGTCGGAATCGACGGAGTCGCGCGCGTCGCCGTCGCCCGTGCCGGCCAGCCCGTCGCCGTCGAGGGCGTCGCGGGCGGGGGCGTAGGGGTCGTCCATACGCGATCGGGTGTCGCCGCCGACTAATCGCTTCCGGGCCGCCGAGGCCGATTTAAACATGAGCGCCGGGCCGCTACTCGACGATGTCGATCGCGGGACGGCCCGGCTCGGCCTTCCCGACCACCGCGTCGTCGGCGTCCGCGGCGCGCTCGACGCGGACCGGGGCGTCGAACTCGCGCTCGATCAGCCACGCGGCCGCCCGCAGGGCGTCGTACTCGTCGTCGCCCGACAGGGTCTCCCGGAGCGCCTCGCGGTTCGCCTGGAGGTCCTGTCCGTACGAGGCGGCGTCGTCGCCCTGCTCGCGGATGTGGCTCTCTTGCATCAGCTCCGAGATGAGGTTGTCCGCGTCGCTGTCGATCGCGATCTCCAGCGCGTCGTACTTCCAGTCGGGCGCGACGACGACGTCGATCCGCTCGGGGTCCTCGATGCCGGCGACGTCGACGATGTCGCGCACGTCCTCGCGGGTGTTCGCCACCAGCCGGCGGCGCTTCTCGACCGTCTCGCGGTCGACGGTCGCGGTCGGCCAGTCGGCCTCGACGACGAACCCGTCGCGACCCAGCGCCGCCCACAGCTCCTCGGCGAGGTGCGGGACGACCGGCGCGAGCAGCCGCACGACCACGCCGAGCCCGCGCTCGTACGTCTCGGGGTCCGGGTCGGCGTGCTCGCGGTAGCTCCGCAGCGTCCCCACGAGGTCCTGCGCCTCGCGGAGCGCGACGTTGAACGTCAGGTCGTCGTACTCCGCGCCCGCGATGGCGACGGCGGCGTCGACCTCGTCGGCGACGTAGTCGTCGATCGTGTCCCGGTCGGCCGCGTCGCGGTCGTCCGCGTCGTCTCCGGTCCCGTCGCCGCCGTCGCTCGTCCCGCCGTCGCCCGCGGCGTGATCCTCGACGAGGTCGCTCAGTCGGGAGAGGAACCGGTGGGTCGACCTGACGCCCTCCTCGGACCAGTCGAAGTCGCGTTCGGGCTGGGCGGCCTGCATCATGAACAGGCGGGCCGTGTCCGCGCCGTACTCGTCGACGATCCGCTGGGGCGAGACGACGTTCCCCTTCGACTTGGACATCTTCTCGCCCGCCAGCTGGACCATCCCCTGCGCCAGCAGGTTCGTGAACGGCTCGCGGTGCTCGAGCCCCTCCTCGTCGGCCAGCACCTTGGTGAAAAAGCGGGAGTACAGCAGGTGCATCACGGCGTGTTCGATGCCGCCGACGTACTGATCGACGGGCATCCAGTCGTTCGCGCGGTCGAGATCGAAGGGAGCGTCGTCGAGGTCGGGCGAGACGTAGCGCAGGAAGTACCACGAGGAGTCGACGAACGTGTCCATCGTGTCCGTCTCGCGGGTCGCGGGCTCGCCGCACTCCGGACAGGTCGTCTCCTTCCACTCCTCGGCGGCGTCCAGCGGGTTCCCCGTGGTGTTGATGAACTCGGGCAGCTCGACGGGCAGCTCCTCGTTCGGGACCATCACCGGTCCGCAGTCGTCGCAGTGGACGACAGGGATCGGGGTGCCCCAGTAGCGCTGACGGGAGATCCCCCAGTCTCGCAGCTGGTACTGGGTGCTCTCCGCCGCGCTCTCGATGTCCTCGGTGAGCCGCTCGCGGGCCGTCTCGCTGTCGAGGCCGCTGTACTCCCCGGAGTCGATGAGCACGCCGTCGTCGGTGAACGCCTCCTCGCTCACGTCCGGCGCGTCCGGGACCGACTCGCCGTCCCAGTCGTCGGGCTCCGGCGCGACGACCGGTCGGATCTCGACGCCCATCTTCGTCGCGAACGCGTGGTCGCGCTCGTCGTGCGCGGGCACCGCCATCAGCGCGCCCGTCCCCACGTCCGAGAGGACGAAGTCGGCGACGAAGACGGGGATCTCCTCGCCCGTGGCCGGGTTCGTGGCGGTCAGGCCGGTCTCGACGCCGTTCGGCTCGTCGCCCTCGGGGTCGGCCTCGTGGTGGACGAACTCGTGGACCGCGTCGTCCTCGGCGGCCAGCTCCTCGCTGATCGGGTGGTCCGGCGCGAGCGCGAAGAACGTCGCGCCGTAGACGGTGTCGACGCGGGTCGTGAACGCCTCGACGGGGCCGTACTCCCGCGGCTCGGTCCCCTCGCCGCGTCCGTTCGAGGCGCTTCGCGCCTCGCTGACCTCGAAATCCAGCGTCGTCCCGTACTGCCGGCCGATCCAGTTGCGCTGCATCTGGCGCACCGAGTTGGGCCATCCCTCCAGGTCGTCAATGGCCTCCAGCAGCTCGTCGGCGTACTCGGTGATCTCGAGGAACCACTGGTCCAGCTCGCGGGCCTCGACGGGGGTGTCACAGCGCCAGCACAACTCGGCGTCGCCCTCGACCTGCTCGTCGGCGAGGACGGTCTCACAGGAGGGACACCAGTTCACCTCGGCGTCGCGGCGCTCGACCAGGCCCGCGTCGTGAAAGCGGGTGAACAGCCACTGGTTCCACTTGTAGTACTCGGGGGTGCAGGTGGTGATCTCGCGGTCCCAGTCGTAGCCGAACCCCATCGACCGCATCTGCCCTCTCATCGTGTCGATGCAGTCGAACGTCCAGTCGCGGGGGTTGGTGTCGCGCTCCTTCGCGGCGTTCTCGGCCGGGAGCCCGAACGCGTCCCACCCCATCGGGTGGAGCACGTCGTCGCCGCGCATCCGACGATATCGGGCGTACGCGTCCGTGATGGTGTAGTTGCGGACGTGACCCATGTGGAGCTTCCCCGACGGATACGGGTACATCCCCAGCACGTACGTCGGGTCGTCGGCCTCGTCCGGCGTGTGATACACGGAGGCGTCGTCCCACGCCTCCTGCCACCGCTTCTCGACCGCAGTGTGGTCGTAACCCTCCTGAGACATCTGCTTATATACTCGTGGTCGGGTCGGCGTCGTATAGCTTTCCATCCTCTGGTGCGGCCTAGCACGCGGGCTCGTGGGCCGGGTCGCGCCGGTGACGGGAACGGAACGGACCGCCCGGCTACAGCTTCCCGGCGTTTTGCGCCTGCTCGACGCGCCGCGTCGCCTGCTCGACCCGCTTTCCGGTGGCGTTCGCGAGCCCGGACGGGAGGTCCTCGCGCGCCGCCGCGAGCCGCTCTTCGATCCGCGCGATCCGGTCGGCGACGTTCTCGAGCTGGCGCTCGGTCCCCTCGCCGTCGCCCTCGCGGGCGCGCTCCTCGGCCCGCTCCGCGGCCTCGACCGCGGCGGCGAGGGCGCGTTCGAGCCCGTTCACCGCGTTCTCGGCTCCGTCGTCTGAGCCGTCGCCGTCGCTCCCGTCGTCGTCATCGTCGTCGTCGTCGTCGTCGTCATCTCCCGCCGCCGCGGCCGCGACCGCGGCCCGCGTTTCCTCGGCGACGTCGGCGACGTAGCCGGCGAGCGGGGCCGCCCCGGTCTCCGGACGCTCGATCCGGATCGGATCGGGCTCCTCTCCGCCCTCCGCGTCGTCGTCATCGTCGTCGTCGCCACTGTCACCGTCTCCCGCCCCCGGGGGCTCCGGGTTGACCCGGTACGCGCCGACCTCGTCGTCGGCGTCGCGGACCTCGGTCGTGTACGCGCCGCCGGCGTGGACGTACACCGCGTCGCTCCCGTCGATCGCGGAGTCGTAGATCCGACCGGCGAAGTCGTCCTCGATCGCCGTGCGGGTCAGGTCGACGTCGCTGTCCGCGTCCGAGAGCTCCACCTTCCGCGCGTTCTCCCTGGCGACCAGCGGGATCTCGCCGTCGACGCCCGCGGCGGTCACCGGCTCGTCGGCCGAGACGGTCAGCTCCTCGCTGTGCGGGGCCTGCCCGGCGCCGTTGACCGTCAGGCGGTGGTCGCCCTCGGGGACGCCGTTCGCGACCGCGACCCCGCCGGCGAACGTCGGGACCGCCTCGGGGTCGCTCTCGATGAGGACGAACGACTCGACGCTCGCGTCGGTCGTCGTCAGCCCCTCGCCGTCGGGGGCGTCGTCGCTCTCGGTCGCCTGCGTGACGCGGGCGACGACGGCGTCGAGCGCGCCGGCGGCCCCGGCGCCGAACGACTCGTCGGCGGCGATCGCCTCGTACCGCTCGGCGAGCTCCGCGCGGTGGTTCCCGGCGGTGACGTCGAGCGCGGGGTTCTCGTAGCGCGGCTGCTCCCACGGCACGCCCGTGGTCGTGATGTGGCTCGCGACGGCGTCCTCGACCGTCTCCGGGACGGCGAACTCGAAGCTGAGCTGCGGTCCGGTGAACGCGGCGATGTCCTCCAACTCGGCGCTCTCGACGAGGTCGTAGCCGACGACCTCGTCGACGGCCTCGTCGGCGAGCGCGTCCTCCCGGTCGGCGTGTCGGAAGGCGATCCCCGTCTCCCGGAGCGGGAGGTCGGTCGGCGGCGACCGCAGCGCGTCGAGCGACCGGATCGTCAGCGCGCCGTCGACCAGCGACTCCTCCGTGACCGACGGGAGGTCGGGGTGCTCGTAGATCGGTGCGCCCTCGTACTCGGGGACGACGAAGGGAAGCCGGGCTCCCTCGTCGCGGGGGAGCCCGTACGCGATCGGGATCCCGAGCAGGTCCTCGACGGTGTCGATCGTCGTGTTCGTGATGTCCGCGAGCAGGTCGTCCTCGCCGACGCGCCGGAAGCGGTCGGGGACCTCGTTGACCGAGAGCGTGCTGGAGTGCGAGCCGAGCTCGGGGAGGATCCGCGGGACCACGTCGGGGTCCGGGTCGAGGAACTCGTTGTTCGGGACGCTCCGGGAGTGCGAGCTGGCGACGTACAGCTGGGGGTCTCCGGTGTCGAGGTCGACGAAGACGTGAAGCACCTCCCAGTCGTGCCAGTGGAAGTTCGCGGTGAACTGATCGAACGCGGAGTACAGCCAGAACTGGACGACCGCGAGCGGCGAGTCCTCGTACCGGACCCCGTTGTAGAACACGGTGGGGTTCGGCGGCTCGCCCGCCTCGTCGTACCGGGCGTGGTAGCCGTCGAACGCCGCGAAGCCGTCGACGACCGTCTCGCCGTCCTCCTCGGCCGCGTACGGTCGCGGGTCGGTCGGGAACCACGGCTCGGCGGAATCGAAGTACAGCGTCGGCGCGAACCGGGTCGCGAGCTCGTCGAGACGGTCCGGGTCCAGGCCGGTCGTCGGGGCGTCGTCCGGTCCCGAGCCGGAACAGCCGGCGAGCGCGGCCCCCCCGACGCCCGCGAGCGCGCCGAGCACGGTTCGCCGGTCGACGGTTCGGCGGTCGACGGTTCGGCGGTCGGATCCCTCGATCACGCTCGCCCTCCGTCGGGCCGCACGGGGACGCGGCTCGCTCGCGGTCGCGATTCCGGAGTCATTTCATAGTGAACAATCACACCGGAGAATAAGTCTTCTGACGGAGAAGGAAGGCGTTGCCGACCGAAACCGGGGGCGAAGATATTTGCGCCCGGACCCGCGACTCTCGGGTATGGACGGCACGAAAGCCCTCTACTACGGCGCGATCGCGGTGGCGATCCTCGTCGGCGTCAGCGTCCTCGTCTCCGTCGTCTCGGCGGTCCTGAGTCTCGCGTGGGCGGTGGTCTCCGGAGTCGTCACGCTCGCGGTTCTCGCCGGGATCGTCTACGTCGCGTACCGGGCCGGATCGTGGCTGCTCGGGAGCGACGACGCGACGTCGAACCCGGACTCCTTCGACGAGTCGTGGTCGACCTCGTCGACGTCGTCCGGCGACGCCTCGGAGAGCAGGCGGGACCGGCTCCGCCGGCAGTACGTCGAGGGGCAGATCGGCGAGGAGGAGTTCGAGCGCCGGATCGCCAGCGAGCTGGAGACGGAGGCGCTCGATGACATCGACCGCGAGCTAGAACGCGACCGGTGAGCCGTCAGAACCGCTCGCGGAGCTCGTCGCGGAGGTCGTCGAGGTCGAGGTCCTTCATCGCGAGCAGCACCAGCAGGTGGTAGACGAGGTCGGCGCTCTCGGCGGTGAGCCCGTCGAGGTCGTCGTCCTTCGCCGCGAGGATGGTCTCCGTGGACTCCTCGCCGATCTTCTCTAAGACGGCGTTCTCGCCCTTCTCGTGGGTAAACAGCGACGCGGTGTACGACCCCTCGGGGAGCTCCGCCTTGCGCGACTCGATGGTGGCGAACAGCTCGTCGAGGACGGCCTCCTCGCGTGCCTCCGCCTCCGAGTCGCTCACGCGACCACCTCTCGCTCGGGGAAGAAGGCGAGGTCGTGGATCCGCGGGTCGTCGGTCAGCTCCGGGTGGAACGCGGTGGCGACGACCGGGCCGTCGCGCACCGCGACCGCCCGGCCGTCGACGGTCGCGAGCACGTCGACGTCCGCGCCGACCTCGTCGATGAGCGGCGCGCGGATGAACACGGCGTGGAACGGGTCGTCGAGCCCGGTCACCGGGACCTTCGCCTCGAAGGAGTCCTTCTGCCGGCCGAACGCATTGCGGTCGACGGAGACGTCGACGAGCCCGAGCGCGTCCACGCGGTCGTCCTTCGCGTCCCGCGAGCAGACGATGAGCCCGGCGCAGGTGGCGAGCACGGGCTTGCCGCTCGCGACGTGGTCGCGGATCTCCGCGGCTATCCCCTCCCGGTGGATCAGCCGCGAGATGGTCGTCGACTCCCCGCCCGGCATGAGGAGGACGTCGCACTCGGGAACGATCCCGGCGTCGCGGACCTCGACGACCGCCGCGGGCTCGTCGTGGGCGGCCGCGGCGTTCCGGACGGCGGCGGCGTGTTCGGCCACGTCGCCCTGCACGGCGATGACGCCTGCTTTCATGTCACGTGTTCGGTGGGGGACGGGCAAAAAGGGCGCGCTACGGGGCGGTCATTAGGAAGCACTCGAACGGCCGAACCGCGCCGTGGGAATCCTCGCGCTTCAGCGCGGGGAGGATGTCACGCGACGGTCAACGAGAGGATCTGCACGAAGACGCCGAAGAGGATGCAGAACGCGAGGACGGTCTTGGGGTTTATCGCGATCGCGTCCCGGTCTTGGGTGTCGAAGTAGCGGACCAGTCCCGCACTGGACATCAGCCCGCCGGAGTTGGAGCCACTGCTCATACACGTGAGTGGCCCGCGCGGCGTTCTAAACGTTTCGCTCGCGGCCGGCGATCCCCGTTCTCGGCCCGTGATCCTCGCCCGTGGCCGGTGGACGGGGAACTCGACGGCCCCGTTCGTCGCCGCGTGGGAAACCCTTATGCGCGGTCCGACGGTAGACCCCGCCGGATAATGACTGTTCGACTGCTGGATTTTCACGCTGACTGGTGCGGCCCGTGTAAGACGCAGGACCCCATCCTGGAGGAGCTCCAAGAGGACCTCGGCGACGCCTTCGAGCTGCAGAAGGTGAACGTCGACGAGGAGCAGGACATCGCCAACCAGTATCAGGTCCGATCGCTGCCGACGCTCGTCGTCGAGAACGACGACGGCATCGTGGACCGGTTCGTCGGCGTCACCCAGCGCGAGGACATCGAGGCCGCGCTCTCCGAGGCCGGCGCCTGACGCGCGACGACCGCCGCCGCGTCCGACATCGGCCGCCTGCGAGGGCCGCTCCGCCGACACGTCTCGCAACCTTTTACAGCGTCGCCGCGACAGTAGCCGTATGGCCAGTTTCGACGCCGCCGAACGCCGCAACCTCGACCGGCAGATCTGCATGCGCTGTAACGCCCGTAACTCTCCCGACGCGAAGCGCTGCCGCAAGTGCGGCTACAAGAACCTCCGCCCGAAGGCGAAGGAACGCCGCGCGACGTAAGCGGTCGGCCGGCGCTCGCCGCGGGACGCGCTTTTAAATCGAACGCGCACCGACGGCGAGTATGCTCGTCGTCGTCTCCGACACCCACGCACGCGAGGAGTCGAAGCTACAGGGACGGACCGCGGAGGCGGTCCGCGCGGCCGACCTCGTCGTTCACGCCGGTGACTTCTACCGCGAGCCGGTGCTCGACGCCTTCGAGTCCGCCGCCCGACGTCTCCGCGCCGTGTACGGAAACAACGACGACGCCGCGATCCGCGACCGGCTGCCGGAGGTCCGCACGGTCGAGTACGAGGACGTCCGGTTCGCGGTGACCCACCGCCACCGCAGCGGGGACACGGGGCTGCTGATGCTGGGTCGCGGTCGCGACGCCGACGCCGTGATCTGCGGCCACAGCCACCGCCCGCGCTTCGACGACGCGGGCGGACTGCCGATCCTGAACCCGGGGAGCCACGCGCAGCCGCGAGGGAACCGACCGGCGCACGCCGAACTGGAACCGGCGTCTGCGGGCGACGACCCCGAGAGCGACCCGAGCGCGGCGACGGCGCTCGACGGACGACTCGTCACGCCGGCCGGGGAGGTCTTCGAGCGCTTTCGCATCGCGCCGTGAACGCCGCCCGCGAAGGGGGAGCGCGAGCGGGGGGCGACGCCCCGCAGGCCGGACCGCGTCGATCGGGGAGGGAGGGGAGGAGAGCAGTCGCGGAGGAACCGCCCCGCTCGACGCGGGACGATCGCGGGAGAGAGGGCCGAAGCGGGGGTCGCGTCTCCACGTTACGCCGGTGGTAGCTTATAGCTCGCTTAAGCACAAACGAGCGCTTTAGTCACGGGGTCGGACGCGGCTGCCGAAACGCCTAACACCGTTCCGACGGATTCGAGTGTATGCTCTCGGTGGAACCGCTGTTCGTCATCATTCTCGTCAGCCTGCTCGGCCTCTTCTTCTTCGGGTTTCTTCTCGTTCGTCGCACCTTAGCCGGGCTCCGCGAAGGCTACGAGGACGGCCAGCGGTAATGGTCGTCGTTACCGTTCTCACGCTCGGGGTCGCCGGCGCGGCGAGCCTCTTTATGGCGTGGTCGATCGGCGCCGGCTCGTCGGGGTCGACCCCGTTCGCGCCGGCAGTCGGCGCCAACGCGATCTCCGTGATGCGAGCCGGGCTGGTCGTGGGCGTGTTCGGACTCCTCGGCGCGGTGTTGCAGGGCGCGAACGTGACCGAGGCGGTCGGCACCGAACTGATCGGCGGCGTCACGCTCACCGCGGGCGCGGCCATCGTCGCGCTGGTCACCGCCGCCGGGCTCGTCGCGATCGGCGTGTTCGCGGGGTATCCGATCGCGACCGCGTTCACGGTCACCGGCGCGGTGGTCGGCGTCGGCCTCGCGATGGGGGGCGACCCCGCGTGGCCGAAGTACATCGAGATCCTCACGCTGTGGGTGCTCACCCCGTTCGTCGGCGGCGGGATCGCCTACGTCGTGGCGCGCTCGCTGATCGGCGACCGCCTCCCCGAACGAGCGCTCACCGCCGGGCTCGCGGGGCTCGTCGGCGCGATCGTCGCGAACGTCGGCTTCGCGCTGTTGGGGCCGCCGGGCGAGCAGGCGTCGCTCGCGGAGGCGGTCGGAGCGGGGCTCGGGATCGGATCGATCGGGACGCTCCTCGCGATGATCGCGATGGCCGCGGTCGTCGCCGCGGCGGTATACGTCGACCTCGGCCGCGACCGTGTGGGGGCCCAGCGACGATTCCTGCTGGCGATGGGCGGACTCGTCGCGTTCTCCGCCGGCGGGTCGCAGGTCGGACTGGCGATCGGGCCGCTCGTGCCCCTGTTCGTCGGCGACGCCGGTATCCCCCTGTGGACGCTGCTCGTCGGGGGCGGCGTCGGCCTGCTCGCCGGCTCCTGGACCGGAGCGCCGCGGATGATCAAGGCGATCGCGCAGGACTACGCCTCGATGGGCCCGCGGCGGTCGATCGCGGCGCTCATCCCCTCGTTCGCGATCGCACAGACCGCGGTCGCGTTCGGAATCCCGGTCTCGTTCAACGAGATCATCGTCTCCGCGATCGTCGGCGCGGGCTACGCCGCCGGCGACGCGGGAGTGAGTCGGGCGAAGATGAGCTACACGGTGTTCGCGTGGATCGGGTCGCTCGTCGGCTCGCTGGGGCTGGGGTTCGGGGTCTACACCGCCGTGCAGTTCGTTCTCTGAGCGAGGTGACGGGATCGTCACGGTTGGAAACGTTCATTTATACGTGGTTGCTGCTGGCGGGGCGCCGCCAACGTCTCAGCCGCTCACTCATCGACGGTCGATAGCGGATCAACAGCAAACACCTCCAAAGCCCAGTCGCCGGCGCTGTGTTCCGGCTGCCAGAGGCGCTTCGCGCCTCGCTTCCGCGACGGCGCTTATAATCGCCCTCGCGCGTGCCGCCGACAGCGAGCGCGGCGGCAGCTACTCGTCGCTCGGGTACGCCGGGACCCGCCCGGAGCGCGCGCTCCCGTCGACGAACGGGAGGGCGGCGCGGGTCGCCGCGACCTCCTCGCCGTCGACGCGCACGGCGGCCGCGCCGAGGTCGGCGTCGTACCGGACCAGCGCCAGCGCGATCGGGTCACCCGAGGCCGGGCCGACCGCCGCGCGGGTCACTTCCCCGATCGCTTCGTCGCCGGCGAAGACGGCCGCGCCGGGGGTCGGCAGGACCTCGTCGTACCCCTCCGGGTCCGCGTCGCCGTCGATCGCGGCGGTCGCGTCGACGAGCCCGTCGAGCGAGAGCCCGACGAGCCGGCGGCTCGGGCGCCCCTGGTTCTCGACGCGGGAAACGACCTCCTGGCCGACGTAACACCCCTTCTCGAAGTCGAGGGCGTTGCGGAGGCCGAGGACGTTCGGCACCGTTCCTTCCAGCTCGTACTCGAAGAGCGGCGTGCCGGCCTCGGCGGAGAGCGCGTCCCACGTCCGGTAGCCGAACGGGGCCGCGTTGAGCCCGCGGTTGATCAGCGTGTCGAACACGTCCTCGGCGTCGTCGGCCGCGCAGACGACCTCGTACCCCTCCTCGCCGAGGGGCGCGTCGGTGGCGATCACGGTGACGCCGGCGTCGACCATCGACCCGCGGACGAACGAGAGGGGCTTCTCGGGGGCGCCCGGTCCGCCGAGCACCGACGCGATCTTCTCGGTCGACTTCGGACCGTGGACGCCGAACACGCCGAACTCGTCGGAGGCGTCCGCGACCGCCACGTCCTGGATGAACACCTTGCTCGACCAGTCCTCGGCGACGGCCTCGGCGCGCTCGGGCGGCAGGAAGACGAGCAGTCGCTCGTCGGCGTTGTACACGTACATGTCCGTCTCGATGCCGCCCTGCGGGTCCAGCAGGAGCGCGTACACCCCCTGACCGTCCTCGGCCGGGACGCGGTTGGAGACGGCGTTGTCGACGAATTCGACGCGGTCGTCGCCCGTGACCGCGAGCACGCCGTACCCCATCTCGATCGTGCCGACGACGTTGCGGACCGCCTTGCCGACGCGCTCTGGCTTTCCGTAGTGGTCGACCACCCGACGACCGCCGCGGTCGCGGTACGTCGCGCCGTGGGCGCCGTGGGTACCGGAGACGAGACTCATACCCGAACGGAGGCCGGGGAGCGTCAAAAGGTCGCTGGCTTCAGGCGGCGTCGCGGGGAGCGGAGCCGCGGGGGGCGGAGCCGCGGCGGGCGAGGTCCCGAACGGCTGTTCACAGTCCGAGTCGGTCGCGGATCGTGTCGACGATGCCTCCCGGCGGGTCGTCGTCCGGCGCGTCGGGGTCGGGGATCACGCGGTCGTGCGCGTAGACGCGGACACGCTCGTCGCTCTCGACGGTGATGAGCGAGTCCGCCTTCAGCGACGAGAGCGCCTCCTCGACGGCGTCGATGTCGGCGTCCACGGCCGCGCGAAGCTCCAACACGGTCATTCCTTCGTCGCCGCGGTCGACGAGCGCGTCCAGCAGCGCGACCTCGACGTCCGGCCGGTCGCGGTATTCCGGCTTTGCGGCCATGGGACGTAGTTAGACAGGATGCGGTTTACGTCTACCGGCGGTCGGGCTACCGGACGAACCGGGAGCAGGTGCCACAGAGGTTCTCCTCTTTCACGTCGACCTCGCGGACGGTCGGCGAGAAGGACATGACGCACTTGCTGTTGTCGCAGTGTTCCAGCCCGAGCGTGTGACCGATCTCGTGGACCACCTCCTTGCGGACGCGGTCGGAGAACACGTCGATCGCGGGCTTCGAAGAGACGCCGCCGTCGGAGGAGGTGCGGAGCCGGTGGGTGGAGATCACGGAGCCGTTGCCGTTGAGGTACGCCAGCCCGAACACGTAGTTCCGGCGGCGATAATAGAGGTCCTGCGGGGTGATGCCGATGTTCTTCTCGCCGCCGCCGACCCGACTGACGGTCTCGATCAGGTCCTCGGCGCGGTACTGGTCGCGCCCCTCGTCGTAGGCGGTTTCGGGGACCGGCTGATCGTCGTGGACCGTGACGTCACAGTCGTATACCGATCGGAGCGCGCCGGAGGCCTCCCGTTTCACGCGGGGGGTGACCTCCCCGACGGGAACGATGTCCACGAGCATGGAACGGCTTTTGACCGCCGCAGTCATAAAGCCCGCGCCGTGGTTTCACGCTCCCGTCAGGCGCTCGTTGACGCGCTCGCCCGCCACGACCGACTGCTCGAGGTCGGCGTCGGGGATCGGCCCGAAGTCGCGCGATCGCTCGCCGAACGCGGCCGCGACGTCGTCGCGGTCGACGTCGCCGTCGGCGAGCGCACCCGCGCGGCCGTCAGGGAGACCGACGGGGCGACGGTCGCCGGCTCGCTGCGCGTCATCGAGGGCGACGTGCTGGATCTGGCGGAGCCGGCGGAAGCGGCGGTCGAGTCCGGACCTGCCGGAGCGACGGGCGAGTTCGACGCGGTGTACGCCTGTAACCTCCCGGCGGAGCTCCAGCGGCCGACGGTCGCGCTCGCCGACCGGCTCGAGGCCGCCTGCCTGTTCACGACGCTCGGCTTCGAGGAGCCGACGATCCCGGTCCGTCGCCGATCGCTGCCGGAGACGACCGTGTACGTCGCCCGGGGCGATCCGCCCGGAGGCGACGCCTCGGGCCCCGACCGCAGACGCTGACGCTGTTCCGGCCGAATCGGCCGCGAACCCGAACGTTCTTTCCCTCACCTGCCGGCGTACGGGTATGCAGATAGACGCAGTCGTTCTCGACATCGACGGCGTCCTGGTCGACGTGGGCGACTCCTACCGGCGGGCGATCATCGAGTCCGTCGACAGGGTGTGCGACAAGACGATCGACCGCGACGCGGTCCAGCTGTTCAAAGACGCCGGGGGGTTCAACAACGACTGGGAGCTGACGGACGCGGCCGCGCTGTACGTGCTGGCCCGCCGCGAGGGACTCGGCATGGACGTCGAGACGTTCACCGACAGGGTCGCCGAGGCCGGCGGCGGGCTCGCGGCGGCGAAGGCGGTCGTCGGCGACCTCCCGCGGGTGGCGCAGGCGCGGGTCCGCGACCAGTGGGACACCGAGCGCCTCCGCGAGACGTTCCAGGCGCTGTACCTCGGCGAGGAGCTGTACCGCGAGCTCGAGGGGGGAGCGCCGCCGCTGTCGGCGCCGGGGTACATCCACGACGAGCCGACGCTCGTCGACCCCGAAACGATCGCCGACCTGACCGAGCGGTTCGACGTGGGCGTGTTGACGGGGCGGCCCGCGGCCGAGGCGGAGATCGCCTTGGAGCGCGTCGGCCTCGACGTGCCCGAGGACCACCGGTTCACGATGGACGACTGGGAGGAGGGGAAGCCGCACCCGCGCGCGCTCGTCGCGCTCGCGGAGCGGTTCGACGCCGAGCGCGTCGCCTTCGCCGGCGACACCCTCGACGACGTCCGGACCGCGCGCAACGCCGACGACGCGGACCCGAGCCGCGTCTACTACGGGATCGGCGTGCTGACGGGCGGTCTGACCGGCGAGGCGGGGCGTCGGAAGTACGCCGAGAACGGGGCCGACGCGGTCGTCGACGACGTGAACGAGCTGGTCGGGCTGTTGGAGTAGGCGGCGAACCGGCCTGCACCGGCGGCTCGATGGATCGCTCACCGCGGAAGAATGGGCCTTGCCGGATTCGAACCGGCGATCAACTCGTTATGAGCGAGTCGCTTTAACCGGACTAAGCTAAAGGCCCGCTTACACGCTGTCTTCTCTCTCGATTCCTCTTTATGTTGTCGGGTTAGAGCCGAGCGAGGCCAGTACCTCATCGAAAAGATACTCTTCGTGCCAATTAATATCCTTGACATTGTTGTTCTTCGACCGTTCGTATCGAATCGTCATCTGCGTTTTGCCAGCGTCTTCGATGGGTACCAGATAGGTCTCGTCACACACTGGAGCATAAACCGCAAAAAGATCGACAGATCCTTCGTATCCTTCTCGCTCGTATCTCGAACTTTTCGTCCGGGTGCTGCGCGTCCGGAACCGTACCGCTCCGTTGGTCGTCGCCTCAAATGCCGTTTTTATTTGGATCCGATAAAAATCATCGTCGATGTCAGCTACGATATCATACGGTTCGTTATCGTAGGCGGGGACCAAGACGGGTATTCCGCAACTCACAAACTCCGATTTCACGATCGCTTCTGCCGCTTGGCCGCGCTTCTGTGGCTCTTCGAGTGAAGCAAATCGCCCGCTCCGCTCCGACATAGCTGATAGATTGGTCGGTACAGTAGAAAATATTTCACCCGTCGAGTGGAAGTGTATTCAGAAAATCGAGGGACGCCGAAGCCAGGACTCGAACCTGGGACCGCCTCGTTAACAGCGAGGCGCTCTACCAACTGAGCTACTTCGGCTCAACTCGGCATACTCGACTGGTTTTGATAGGGCTTTCGTTTCCGCCCGACTCGGATGCGATCGGTTGGCGTGCCGCAGTAGCTTTCGGCCGCAATCGTCCGATCACGTCGCGGACCGACCCGCTTCCCCGGCGACCGACACGTTTTCGGCCGGACCGCGAGAGATCCGGGTATGGACGATCTCGAGTCGGACGGTCCCGCGTCCGACGAACTCGAGGCGGTGCTCGATCGCGTCCGCGACCGGGCTATCCCGGAACCCGCGGAGCGCGACCGCCTCCGGGCGGTCGCCGACGAGCTCGTCGAGCGCGCCCGCGACGCGATCGCCGACCTCCCCGTGGACGCCGACGTGGTGCAGGTGGGGTCGACGGCCCGCGGAACGTGGGTTTCCGGCGACCGCGACATCGACCTGTTCGTCCGGTTCGCCGCCGACCTCGAGCGCGAGCAGCTGGAGGAGTACGGGCTCGCCGTCGGCCACGCCGTCCTCCCCGACGGCCACGAGGAGTACGCCGAGCACCCCTACGTGAAGGGGACCTACGATGGGTTCGACGTCGACCTCGTCCCCTGCCACGACGTGGAGTCGGCGGACGCGCTCGTCTCCGCGGTCGACCGGACGCCGTTTCACGACGCGTACCTCTCCGCCCGACTCGACGACGACCTCGCCGCCGACGTCGTGCTCGCGAAGGCGTTCCTGAAGGGGATCGGCGCGTACGGCAGCGACCTCCGAACCGAGGGGTTTTCGGGGTACCTGACGGAGTTGCTCGTGTTGGAGCTCGGCGGGTTCGTCCCGCTCGTCGAGTCCGCTCGGAGCTGGCACCCGCCGGTGGAGTTCGACCCGGAGGGCCACGCCACGGAGACGTTCGACGACCCGCTCGTCGTCGTCGACCCGACGGACCCGACTCGGAACGTCGCGGCGGTCCTCTCGGCCGCGAACGCCGCGCGCTTCCAGCACTACGCCCGCGAGCTGCTCGCGGCGCCGCGCGAGTCGCTGTTCGACCCGGACGACCCCGAGCCGCTCGACATCGCGGACGTTCGCGACCACCTCGATCGGCGGGGAACGACTCCCGTCGCCGTCGTCTTCGACGCTCCCGACCTCGTCGACGACCAGCTGTGGCCCCAGCTCCGACGCTCGCTCGACGGGATCGTCCGCGGACTGAACGCGCACGGGTTCGACGTGTTGCGCGCGCAGGCGATGGTCGGCGACGACCGTGACGACGCCGGGTCGGCGGGGGCCGTCCGGGCCGCGCTGTACGCCGAGCTGGAGGTCGCGGAGCGGCCGGCGGTCGAGCGCCACGAGGGGCCGCCGGTCGCGGTGCGGAAACACGCCGCGAGCTTCTACGAGTCGTACGCCGACGACGTCGAGCCGGAGACGTACGGCCCGTTCATCGACGGAGAGCGGTACGTCGTCGAGCGGGAGCGGGAGTTCACGACGGTGCGGGCGTACCTCGGGAGCGACGCCGCGGGCGACGTCGCGCTCGGGGCGCAGGTGGAGCGGGCGTTCGCCGAGCGCGACGTGCTGGTCGGCGACGCCGTCGCGACGCTGGCGCCGACGTTCGGGACGACGCTGCGCGAGTTCTACGAGCCGCACCCGTGAGCCCCCTTCGAGGCCGTCGGTGAGGGCGACGTCGCCGTCCGCGACCTCACCCCGAGAGGCGGTCCGAGATCAGGTAGACGAGGGCGACGATCGCGACCAGCACCGCCCCGATCGCGGACATGAACGCCGCGATGCGGGGAAAGACGAGCCAGAAGGCGACGTAAAACGAGAAGCCGAACGCGAGGAGCCCGACGATCACGACGCCGCGAGTCGGGTTCTGCACGGCGGCGACGAACACCCGTTGCGGGAGCGAGAGGTCGCCGAACGACGGCGCGTCGTCGCCGAACCCTCCGTCGCCGGCGTCCGGCCGCCCGGCGCCCGCGTCGGGATCGGCGGGCTCCGGATCGCCGGCTCTGCGCTCGGTGTCGGCGCCTCCGTCCACCCGGCTCTCGGCCTCGTCTGTCACGCGAGGTGATACGTCCCGCAGGCGCCTGTACCTGTCGCTCTCGGGCGTCGCGTCACGGGGGTCGCCGAGTCACACGATCGCGCCGACGAGCGTAGAGCCGGCGAGGAACGCGGCCAGCGCGGCCACCAGGTTCGCGGCGGCGAACCCGACCGCGACATCCCCTTCTCCGCCCGTCGCGGTGGCCACCGTCTCGACGGCGAACGACGAGAACGTCGTGAACGCGCCGCAGAACCCCACCGCGACGAGCAGGGTCGCCGCGGAACCGATCGGCGCGGCGAGGGCGGCACCGAGCGCGAGGCTGCCGAGCGCGTTGACGGCGACGACGGAGTGACGACCGGCGATCCGGAGGCCGACCGCGTGTCTGGCGATCGCACCGAAGGCCCCGCCGACGCCCACGAGCGCGGCCGCGAGGAGCGGGTCGGTCACGACCGCCCTCCGACCCGGATCCCCGCGATCGCGGCGGCGAACCCGATCATGTAGCTCGCGGCGACGTACGCGGTCCCGGAGAACCCTCCGAGCGCGACCGCGTCGCCGACGAAGGTGCTGTAGGTGGTGAACGACGAGAGCGCCCCGGTGCCGACGAACAGCTGCGTTCGGGTCGTCGTCGCGCGGGAGACCAACAGGCCGAGCGCGAACGACCCGACGGCGTTGACGACGAGGGTCCCGACGCCGGTCGAGTCGCCGACGGCGACGTCGACGCCGTACCTGGCGACGGCGCCGAGGAACCCGCCGGCGGCGACCAACAGAAAGCCGAGCGGCGTCCGTTCCATGCGGACGCGTCGCCGGGAGTCATCTTGGGCCTTCGGACTCGGCCGCGTCCGAGGGACCACTGTCGGATCGGTCGGCGCGCGGGGTAGCGTCGCTGGCGGCGGCCCCCACGTCGCTCGCTCGCGGGCTCTCGCCCCCATGCGGCGTCCGTCGCTCGCGGACCCGGACGGTGTGGGCCGTCTCGGTCGCGTCGTCGACGACGAGCGCCTCGCCGGTCCCGGTCGGGAGCCGCGAGGCGAGGTCGCCGGTGAGGTACGTCGCCTCGGCCTCGGCGAGCCGGGCCAGGTCGCGTTCGGCGGTGAGCCGGTGACAGACGAGGAGGTCCGCCTGGGAGACGGCGACGCCCGGCAGGGCGCCGGGGCGCTGTGTCGCGCAGACGAGCGAGACGCCCGGCGCGCGGCCGCGGGTCAGGAGCGTCCTGAGCGCGGGGTCGGCGACGCCGCCGAAGAAGGCGTGCGCCTCGTCGACGAGCAGCCAGGGGAGCCGGTCGAGGGCCCCGTCTATCCGGGCGTCGTAGAGCCCGCGGGCGACCGCCCTGACGACGGCTGCCGCGGCGGCCTCCGGGACGCCGGCGAGGTCGAGCACCGTCGGCGAGCCGTCGTCCGCGAGCGACGCGACCGGGGACGCGTCGGCGTCGAACACTCCCCACGACGCCGCGAGCCGCAGGTGGTTCTCCGCGGCGCGACGCGCGTCCGCCGGCGCGTCGGCCTCGCCGGCGCGTTCGCGGAGGTCGCCGACAGAGACCGCCTCCGCGCCTTCCGTCGCGTCGGCGACGGCCCGCCACACCACTCCGCCCGGCCCGCTCGTCGGGTCGAGTCCGAGGAGGTCCGGCCACGCCGCCGCCGGGATCGACGTCGGACGGATCGCCGGTTCGGCCACGCGACCCCCCGCTGCTCGGAGTCCACCGAAGACGCCCAGCGGGTCGACGACGACCGGCGAGACGCCCGCTGCGTCCGCGAGCCCCTCGGCGAGAACGCCGAGCGTGTACGACTTCCCGGTGCCGCGCTTCCCGAAGACGACGCCGGCGTGGGGCCGGTCCGCGTCGACGCCGATCGCGGCTCCGACGCTGCCGTCGCGAGCGAGGAACGAGCCGAGGTGGACCGTCGGAAGCGGGTCGGCGCGGGCCCGTTCCGTCTCGCGTCCGAGCACGTGCATGGGCGACGCTGGCCTCGGTATCACGCAAAAGGGTCGGGGACTGAGGCGGCGGAACCCGCGCGATGGCCGGACGGCCGTCCGACCGTTTATGAGGGATGCCGCGGCCACCGGCGGTATGTCCGATTCGAAACGCGACGGCCGCACCGCGAATCGCCGATCGTTCCGCACTGACAGGCGCGCGATCGAAGGACTGCCGGTCAGGTTAGTGATCGCTCTCGTCGTCGGCGTCGCCAGCCTCAGCGTGATGATGGGAATGATCGGAGACATCGAGGGGCTCGCCGCGACGGAGGTCGACGCGCGACCGCAGCCGGAGGTGACGACGCCGGGCGAGCAGTCGATCGACGTCGCCGTTCTCGACCCGGACGGGTCGCGGGTCGCCGACGCCACGGTGATCGTCCGTAGCGGATCGGCGCAGATCGACGGGGTCGCGACGGCGACGACGAACGACGAGGGGGTCGCGACGGTCGACGTCGCGCCCGAACTGGGACCGAACCAGCCGGACGGAACGCTCACCGTGGAGGTCAAGCCGCCGGCTGAGGGCGATTACGTCGACGAGCGAGAGAACACGGCGGTGCTCGTCGTCGAGGAGTGACACGGAGGTTCCTCTTTGCGCGTCCGCTCGTTCAGAGTCGGTCGTCCCAGTCGATCCACTCCTGCTCCCAGCCGTGTCGCGCGAACCGGGCCTGTTCGGCTCGCTCGGCGTCCTCGCGGCGCGTGCGGTTCCGCTCCACGCCGCGCTGTTCGCCGTCGACCAGCATCGGTCGAAGCCGAGTCGGCCCGGCGGTCTCGACGGTGCGAAAGCCCGTCGGCGCGTCGTCGTTCGGTTCCGCAGTCCCGCCGGACGCGGGCTCGATCGCTGCGACGGTCTGGACCGCGTTCCCGCGCGGGTAGACGATCCGCCCGCCGTCGGCGAGCTGCTCCCTGAGCGCGCGCGGGGGTTCGAGGACCGCCGCCTCCAGGAGGATTCGGTCGTAGGGGGCGTACTCCGGGAGGCCGTTGGCGCCGTCGCGTCGATCGACGAGGACGGCGTCGTAGCCGGCCGCGGAGAGGTTCGATCGGGCCAGCGCGACCGCCTTGCGATCGATGTCGATCGCGTGGACGTGTCTCGCGCCCGCGATCTCGGCCAGCATCGCCACGGAGTAGCCGACGCCGGCGCCGACCACGAGGACGTCGTCGCCCTCGGCGGCGTCCAGCGCGGTGATCAGTCGAACCGCCGTCGCCGGCGCGAGGACGCGCGTGCCGGCCTCGTCGCTCGCGGCGTTCGCGTACGGTGAGTCGTCTACGAACGTCTCACGCGGGATCCGCTGAAGGGCCGTCAGCACGCCGGCGCCGAGCGGCTCGCCCAGTTCGTGTTCGAGCCCCTCGATCATGTCGGCCCGGAGCGACGCCTCGTCCATGGCCGGACTCGGTGCTCGGTCGCCTAAAAGCGCTCGTTCGTCGCGGCACCGGAAGCCGTCAGCGCATCGGCACGAACCGGACTCCTCCGTGGTCCTCGCGGTCGACGCCGTCCTCGCGGACGGTCAGGCGCACGAGCCGCTGCCCCCCGCGACCGAGGAGTCCCCCGTCGCCGACCGGCGCGACGATCCGCCCGCCGACCCGGACCTGCTCGACGATCGCCTCGGGAACCTCGGTCGGCGCGCACGTCAGGTAGGCCGCGTCGAACGGCGCCTCGTCGCGGAACGTCTCACGGCCGTCGCCCGCTCGAACGGTCACGTCGTAGCCGAGTCGATCGAGCCGCTCGCGGGCGTCCGCGGCGAGTTCGGAAACGTACTCGGCGCTGTAGACGTTCCCCGACCCGACGAGTTCCGCGACGACGGCGGCGTGATACCCACAGCCCGTGCCGACTTCGAGGACCCGGTCGCCGCGTTCGACGTCGAGGAGGTCCGTCATCACCGCGACCATGTGAGGCGCGCTGATCGTCTGGTCGTGACCGATCGGAAGCGGTCGGTCGGCGTAGGCGCGGTCACGGTGGCTTTCGGGGATGAACTCGTGCCGCGGTACGGCCTCGATCGCCGATAGCGTTCGTTCGCTCACGTCGAGTCGCTCCCGGAGCGTGTCGACGAGCCGTCGGCGGGCGGCCGCGAAGCCGTCGTCTGTCTCACGACTCGAACCGTCTCCGGCGCCCGGTCCGTCTGCGTTGATCATGCGGTGGTATAGCACGGGACACGTAGAGAAAGTATCGGCGCCGCGGTAGGAGTCGAAATCGGGGGTCAGTATGGAAAAGACGGTGGGGGACCCGCCGCCGACTGCGGCGGGGATCTCGAGGGTCGGTCGGGCTTACCGGTTCGTCAGTTCACGTCGATCCGGTGCCCCTCGTCCTCGTCGTCGGTGACTTTCGGGAGCGTCACCGTCAGGACGCCGTTCTGGTAGGTCGCGCTCGCCTCCGTCTCGACGACCGAGGACGGGAGGTCGATCGTACGGGTAACCGACTCGTGGCGGCGTTCGCGTCGCAGGTACCGGCCGGCGTCGCTCTCCTCGGCTTCCCCGTCGTCGCGCATCGTCTGGTCGCGCTCCGCGGTGATCGTCAGCTGGCCGTCCGCGGCGCGGATGTCGATGTCCTCGCGGTCGTATCCGGGCAGGTCAGCGACGACGACGAATTCGTCGTCGTACTCAGCGATGTCGACGTCGGCCACACGTCGGTCGGCTCCCCACGCTCGGTCGCCACCGAACGGGCCGCGGCTGAAGAACTGCTCGATGTCGTCGAAGGGAGTGTGTCTGTTCATGATACTCACCTAGAGAGAGGCGCTCTGAGGACTTAAACACGGAGAGACGATGGCTACCTCGAGACACGCTCGGACGGGAATCAGGCGACGGACGCGGACGCGTCCCGCTTAACTCACGTCGATGCTGTGACCGTTATCCGTCTCGGAGCGCTTCGGCAGCGTGACGGTGAGCACGCCGTTCTCGTACGAGGCGGTCGCGCCGTCGGACTCGACGGGCTCGGCGAGCGGAATCCGCCGCGAGACGGACCGGGACCGGCGCTCCCGGCGGTGATATCGGACGTCTGTCTCGCCCGCGTCGTCTTCGTCGTCGTCCCCCAGTTCGACGTCGTGCTCCTCCTCGCGGGTCGCCGTGATCGAGAGCGACTCCTCGCGGAGCTCGACGTCGATGTCGTCGTCCTCGAAGCCGGGGAGGTCGGCGAGGACCGTGATCGACTCGTCGTCCTCGACGATGTCGACGGCGATGTCGCGGGCGCCGGGCAGCTGAGGGGCATTCGGCGCGCCCAGCGTCCCGCCCAGCTCCTCGAACTCTCTGCCCATTCGTTCGAGCAGTTCCTCGATTTCGTTGAACGGATCTCGTCGCGTCATACGGGACAGGATTCGTGACGGAGGGACTTGAACGTACGGGCGGGAGGGATTCTCGGGCGTCCAGCGACGGAAACTAGAGGAACGGTCGCCAGTAGTACGGGCTCACGAACCCCTCGATGAGCGCCGCGACCGCGATCAACACTCCGACGCCGATCAGCACCCAGAACGCGCCCTCGAGTGCGTCCGCGAACTCGGCGCGCGAGCGCCGCCCGCGGAGCGCCCGCCACGAGACGATCCCGAGGTGGACACCGAGCGCGCCGGAGACGAACAGCGCCGGGATCTCGAGGAGTCCGTGGGGAACGACGAACGCCGCGAGCGCGACGAGGTTCTCCTCCAACGCGGCCGTGGCGCCGAGCGCGAACCCGTTGAACGCGATAGACGAGAGCGCCGGGACCACGAGGGCGACGCCCGCGAGCGACGTCGCGATCGCGACCGACCAGTTGTTCCCGAAGAAGTTGAGGGCCGCCACGGGCGGGACGTGCCCGACGAGCCGCGACTCGATCGACGTCGTGACGGCGCCGACGAACGGGTCGACGGCGAGCCAGCCGAGCGCGCCGAACCCGACCCCGACGACGACGGCGAGCGCGTGCAGTCCCGGCGTCCGGCGCACGAACGCGACCATCTCGCGCCAGCCGCGACGGACGCCGCCGGAGAGCTGCGATCTGATCCCCGCCGCGGGCGGATCGAGCGGGTCGACGGTCCCCCGGTAGTCGCCGTAGAGGACGGTCTTGAGGAGGTCGAGCGCGGGCGCGGCGACGACCGCGCTGACGAGCGCGACGACGGCGCCCCCGCCCAGGAACGCCAGCGCCGAGGCGGCCGACGCGATCCCGACGAGGACGCCGACGGCGACGACGAGGTACGCGGCGGCGTCCGCCGGATTCGAGCGGACGAACCCGCCGGCGTCTTCCACGGCGCCGAGTACGCCCGTGTCGTCGACGACGACGGCGGCCGGCGCGAACGCGAAGACGATCCGAACGAGCAGGAGCGCGACGACCCCGACGAGCAGGACGACCAGCGCGACCGCGGCCCCGAGGAACGGGTTGACGACGAACGCGGTGCCGATCGCGAGTCCCCCGAGCAGGAGGACGCCGAGCCAGCACAGGAGCTCGGCGACGTAGATCCCGAGGAAGGTGAGCCAGCGGTTCCGCACGCCGGCGACGCCCGCGGTGAGCCCGCGATCGCTCCGGAGGCGGGCGACGACGGCGGACATCTGACCGGCCGAGACCGCCGCGTATGTCAGGACCGCGATCGCTGCCGTCGAGAGCGTCCCCGCCAGGAGGAGGGCGATCGCGGTCGGCGACGCGAGCGGGTCGAGCGCCGGGGCGAGCGTCTCGCCCCACGCCTGCACCGCCTCCGGGTCCTGGGTGTCGGGCGGCGTCAGGTCCAGCTCCGCGAGCGCCTCGCGGGCGACCGCGAGCCGACCGGTGAGCTCGAAGTGGAGGTACACGCCGGCGAGCGCGGTGAACATCCCGACCCGGGCGATGACGGGGACCGCGGTTCCGAGGAGGTAGAACGGGATCAGGTCGGCGGGGCGCCGCCGGAGGGTGGTAACCGTGGCGGAGACGGCGGATGACAGATCCATGGGGAGCGGTTCGGTCGTCCGACACTTAATGAGTGCGCGTGTCGCGGGTCAGTCCGTCGCCGGCTCCTCGGGCTCGTCGACGTTCGGATCGCCGACCCCGCTGCCGCGCTCGGCCATCAGTTCCGCGGCTCGCCCCGCCCAGCCGGAGTACCGGAACCCGGCCGCGACCACGAGCGCCATCCAGACGTACGCGAGCGAGACGCCGACGTACGCGCCGGTCGGCCCGAACCCGGCCGTCCGGCCGAGCAGCCACGAGGCGCCGAGGAACAGCCCGAACATCCCCGACACCCGCGCGATCAGTGGTATCCGCGTCTCGCTGGCGCCCTGCAGCGATCCCGAGAGCGCGGAGAAGCAGGCGAGCGCGGCGCCGGCGACGCCGTAGACGCGGGCGAAGTCGACCGCGTAGCGGACCGTCGGCGCGTCGTCCGTGAACAGGGTGACGAGCCGCGGCGCGACGACGACGAGCCCGACGCCGATCGCGCCGACCGTGAGCACGCCGAGACTGGCGACCGCCCACCCGTTGAACCGCGCCTCGTCCGGGTCGCCGGCGCCGAGCGCCTGGCCGACGAGCACCGAGGCCGCCACGTTGTACCCGCGCGAGAGCGGCCCGGTCACCTGCTGGTACACCCGCCGCCCGATCTGGAAGCCGGCGTTGACCGCCTCGCCGAAGCCCAGGAGGAGGGCGTTGAACGGGAACTCGGCGAGCTCCGAGCCGAACCCCTCGGCCACCCGCGGCGCGCTCACGCGGAGGAGCTGGCTGGCGATCGTGAGGTCGCGGGGACGCGCGAAGTTCGCCTCGGTCCACGACCCCCAGATCGCGACACAGAGGAGGCCGGCGGTGAGCACGTTCGCGCTCGCGGTCGCCACCCCGACGCCGACGACCTCGAGCCGCGGGAAGCCGAACAGCCCCAGCCCGAGCACGACGGAGCCGGCGATGTTGAGGGTGTTGGCGGCGACGTTGACGTACATCGGCGTCCGGGTGTCGCCCGTCCCCTGAAGCGCGCGGGCGCCGACGAGCGCCACGTGACGCGCGGGGGCGGTCGCGAACACGATCGCGAGGTACGTCGCGCCGAGGGCGACGACCTCCGGCGACGTTCGTTCGCCGACAAACCGGCCGAACACGCCGATCGCGAGCTCGCCGAAGAGCACGCCGAACAGCACGAACGGGACCCCGGCGAGCGCGCCGAGGAGGATCGCCTGCGTCACCGCCTCGTCGCGGTTGGCCGTCGCGTCCGCCCCGGTGTCCTGCGAGGAGAGCGCGATCGCACCGCCGCCGAGTCCGAGGCCGATTCGGAGCGGGAACCGAGCGTAGAGGTCGGCGAGTCCGATGGCGACGACCGCGGCCGGCGAGAACAGCGCGGTGACGAGCACGTCGGTCGTCCGCATCGCGGTGCGGAACGTCTGCTCGGCCATGACGGGCCACGCGAGCGCGAACACGCGCCGCCAGACGCCTCGCAGCCGCGGGAGGTCCATGTATCACGCGAGACGGACGTGCGCCGCTTTTACGTATCGGAGGCGGTCGAGCCCGCCGGGTCGGGGCGACTCGCGTCGACCCGCCCCGGTCGACCGCGTCCGAAGCTTCAAGCGTGCCAACGACCCACACGACGTATGGACGTCTTCGTGTACGGCACGTTGACCGAGCCCGAGCGCGTCGCCGCGGTGCTCGACTCGTACGTCTTCGTGGGTCCGGCGACGCTGACGGGACTGCGTCCCGTGGAGGGTCGATTCCCGACGCTCGCGCCGGGCGGGGAGACGGCCGGTCGGCTCCTCCGGACGGACGAGACGGCCGCGCTCGACGAGTACGAGGGCGTCGACGACGGGCTGTACCACCGGATGAGCGTCCCCCTCGACGCGCCGGCGGGTCACCCGGACCGTGCCGCCCTCTACGTGGGAGACCCCGACCGCCTCGACGCGGATGCGACGTGGCCGGCCGTGACGGGATCGGACACGACGGTGGCGGACGAGGGACGGTCGAACGCGACGGTGGCGGACGAGGGACGGCCGGCCGGGTCCTCGGACCTCGCCGACGGGTTCGCGGCGCGGGTCGCGGCGTACGTCGAACGGGCCGACGTGCGGGTCCGACTGACCTCCGAAAAATCCGTCTGACGGAGGGATGACGGCGGTGCAGTCATGCGGTTTCACTTTCGCTCCGCTAGCCCCACCTTTTTGTATTCCTCCCGTTTATCCTCACTTGCACGTCACACGCGTGCATTCCCCCTTTCACAGACGGCGAGCGTGTCGCTCGTCCGTCAGCTCCCTCTCGTCTCGGAGCCTGCGGCCCGTCGCTCGGCCGTGACGGCAGGCGAGACGGCCCGGACCGGAACCGATTAGCGGCCGGCGCGGCGACGGGGACCCATGCTATCCCTCTCCGACGTTCGGGCGGCGCGCGGGCGCGTCGAGGGCGTGGCCCGTCACACGCCCCTAGAGCGGTCGCGGACCTTCTCCGAGATGAGCGGCGCGGACGTCCGGCTCAAACTGGAGAACCTCCAGCGGACCGGTGCGTTCAAGATCCGGGGCGCGATGAACCGGCTCGCGACCCTCTCGGAGGCCGAGCGCGAGGCCGGCGTCGTCACCGCGAGCGCGGGGAACCACGCGCAGGGAGTGGCCCTCGCGGCCCAGCGGACGGGCGTCGACGCCACCGTCGTGATGCCGAAGTTCGCGCCAGTCTCGAAGGTGAAGGCGACCCGCGGATACGGCGCCAGCGTCCGGCTGGAGGGCGTCGACTACGACGAGGCGCAGGCGTACGCCCACCAGCTGGAGCGCGAGGAAGGCCGGACCTACGTCCACGCGTTCGACGACCCGGTCGTGATGGCCGGTCAGGGCACGCTCGGGCTGGAGATCGTCGACGACTGCCCCGAGCTCGACACCGTCGTCGTCCCGATCGGCGGCGGCGGGCTGATATCGGGGGTCGCGGTCGCGGTCAAAGAGCAGCTCGCCGACGTGCGGGTCGTCGGCGTGCAGGCGGAGGGCGCGGCCTCGGCCGCGAAGTCGCTCGAGGCCGGCGAGGTCCGCGAGATCGACAGCGTCGACACGATCGCCGACGGGATCGCCACGCGGGCGGTCGGCGAGCGGACCCTGGAGGTCATGGCGGAGTACGTCGACGAGATCGTCGCCGTCGACGACCGGGAGATCGCCTTGGCGCTCACGCTCCTGCTCGAACGCTCGAAGACGCTCGTCGAGGGCGCCGGCGCGGTCGCGCTCGCCGCCGTCCTCTCGGAGGCGTTCGAGTACGGCGACGGCGAGACGGTCGTCGCCGCGCTCTGTGGCGGCAACATCGACCTCAACCGGCTCGGCACCGTGATCCGGCGCGGACTGGTCCAGATGGGCCGGTACCTCAAGATCACGGTCGACCTGAAGGACCGGCCGGGCGAACTGGAGCGCGTCTCCAGCATCGTCGCCCGCACCGGCGCGAACGTGTACGCGGTCCACCACGACCGCACCTCGCGGGATGTCGCCGTCAACGCCGCCGAACTCGAGCTCGAATTAGAGACCGACGACGCCGAACACGCCGCCGACATCGTCGACGCGCTCGAGGCCGACGGCTACGAGGTCGAGATCCTGTCGTAGCGCGAGCGGCCGCGGCGACTATTTATAAACGACTAGCCGGTGCGACGGCGCGCTCCCGCGAGCGGCCCGCGGCCGCGAGCGGAGCCCCAGGGAGTCAGTCGCCCGAAGCAACGCGGAGGGCGACTGACGAGGCTGGGGAGGCGTGAGGAGGCGGTTGCGGTGCGGTCGGGCGGGACTCAAAGGGGCAGCCGCGAGGGCGGCGCAGGCGACGCAAGCACTGCAAGGAGCGAGCGAAGTGAGCGACTGAAGCGCGCAGCGAGCGTGCGCCGCCCTCGCGGCTGGGGCTTTGGAGGTGTATGTCGCAACAGTAGCGATGTATAACCGCTCGACGAGTGAACCGAACCGTCCTACGGGAATATTCGAACCAGCGAACGCGACCGAAACGATGCAGTCCTAGTCGTCCGCGGCGGCGGCGTCGACCTCGGCCTCGTACAGCTCGCCGGCGCGCTCGCGCTCGGTGAGGTACTCGTCGACGTCGAGCGCGGCCATTACGCCCATCCCGCCGGCCGTGGCCGCCTGCTGGTAGTGGAAGTCGACCACGTCGCCGGCGCCGAAGAGGCCCGCGACGTCGGTCGCCGTCTGGTTTCCGCCGCGACCGCCCTGCGTGAGGAGGTACCCCTCGTCGTCGAACTCGGCGCCGGTCCCCTCCAGGAAGTCGGTGTTCGGCGTGTGGCCGATCGCGAAGAAGACCGCGCCCACGTCGAAGTCGTACTCGTCGACCTCGTCGGCGGTCGCCGGGTCCTCGAGCTTCTCCGTGGGGTGGCCGTCCGGGTGCTCGACGAGCGTCACGCGGTCGATGCCGTCCTCGGGGGTGCCGTGGATCTCGGTGAGCTCCGTGTTGAGCAGCAGCTCGATCTCGCCCTTCTCGACCTTCTCCATCGTGCGTTCGATCCAGACGTCCTCCGCGCGGAACTCCTCGCGCCGGTGCGCGATGTAGACGGTGTCCGCGAACTTCGTCAGGAAGTTCGCCTCCTCCATGGCCGCGTCGCCGCCGCCGACGACGAGCATGTCCTCGCCGCGGAAGAACGCGCCGTCGCAGGTCGCACACGTGGAGAGCCCGTACCCAATCAGCTCGTCCTCGCCGGGGACGCCGAGCGTCCGGGCGCTCGCGCCGGAGGCGGCGATCACGGCGTCCGCGGTGTAGACGTCGCCGTTCGTGAGCTCGACGCGGAAGTGGCCCGCGGGCTCCTTCGAGACGTCCGCGATGATCCCGTTGCGCGCCTCGGCGCCGAACTTCTTCGCCTGCTCTTTCATGTTGTTGATGAGTTCCGGCCCGGAGATGCCCTCGGGGAAGCCGGGGTAGTTCTCCACGTCGGTGGTGAGCGTGAGCTGGCCGCCCGGCTCGTCGCCCTCGATGAGCAAGGGATCGTTGTTCGACCGCGCGGCGTAGATCGCGGCTGAGAGCCCCGCGATTCCGGTGCCGGCGATGATGAGTCGGCGGTGGCCGACAGTATTGTCACTCATGCGCCGTTCTTTGCCACCGCGAGATATGTAGGTTGCGCCATCGGGCGCGGCGGTCGGCCAGCCGCGAGGATGCCGTCGCGAGTCGAGCGCCCTCAGTCGGTCGGAAACTCCGGGAGCGCCCCGGTCGGCTGGGTCGGAGCGTCGTCGAGCGCCTCGAAGAAGCGTCCGGAGACGAACGTCTCGACCACCTCCGGGAGGGACTCCGACTCCGAGACCTCCTCCAAGATGCCCAGCGGCACCTGTGCGCCGGCCATCGTGGCGTGGCCCCCGGCGGAGCCGACCGGGTCGAGCGCCTCCCGAAGCAGTTCGCCGACGTCGAGGTCAGCGCCGCGCGAGCGCGCGGAGGCGTAGATCACTCCGTCCATGTACCCGTAGACGAACGTGACCGTGACCCCCTCCATATCGAGGAGGCGCTCGGCCGCCTGCGCGAGGGTGTCGCGGTCGCTGATCTCGCCGACGCAGGAGGCGACCGTCGAGCCCCGCACGTCCCGCCCCTCGATGGCGTTCGCGAGCACCCGGAGGGTCTCCTGACTCACGCTCGGGCTCTCGACGCGCTGGAGCGTCGACTCGTCGGCCAGCGGCGACAGCGACGCCGCCGCCTCGAAGTCCGGAATCGACGTCGACCGGGTGAAGTCCTTCGTGTCGATCCGGATCCCGTACAGCAGCGCGGTGGCGAGCTGCCGGTCGGGCTCGACGCCGAGCCGCGAGAGGTACTCCTCGATCAGGGTGCTCGTCGCCCCGGCCTCGGGTCTGATGTCGACGAAGGAGCCCGCGACCGGCCCCCGGGGCGGGTGGTGATCGATCACGACGTCGACCGGGTGCCCCTCCGGGAGGCTGTCGTTGATGCCCGCCCGCGAGTGGTCGACGAGTGCGACCCCGTCGTAGTCGTCGACGTCGATCCCGTCGAACGTCGACAGCGACAGGTCGAGTAAGTTCACCATCGCGCGGTTCTCTTGGTGGGCGATCTCGCCGCCGTAACAGGGGTCGGCGGGCACGCCGACGACGTCCGCGACCCGCGCCAGCCCGATCGCGCTCGCGATGGCGTCCGGGTCGGGGTTGTCGTGGGCGACGACGAGCAGGGGACCGGAGAGTTCGCGGAGCGTCCGCAGCAGTCGGGCCGGCCGCTCCTCGCCGTCGACGTCCGTCGCCTCTCTGACGCGCGAGACCATCGCTTCCACCGGGTCGACGACGCGATCGGCGATCGCCTCCAGCGCCGACTGCTGTGACGAGGTCGGGTCCGTCCCGACGTGCGCGACGATCATCGCGGTCGGGTAGCGCTCGCGGGCGGCCTCCGCGGCGGCGACGTTCCGGGCGGCGTCGTCGCTGGCGACCAGCACGACCGCGACGCGGTCGGGGTACGTCGAGGGGTCCGTCGGGTCGGCCTCGACGGTGGCGACGTTGCGGTCGCGGAGCGTCGATGCCCACCCCGTGTCGTCGGTGATCGCGACGAGTTCGCCGTGCTCCTCGCGGGTGCGCTCGACGAGCGTGTTCCCGACCGCGCTACAGCCAAGCAGCAGACGCCGGGCCATACCGGCGCGACGGGGTGTACATGGAAAACGCTGCCGTCATTCCCCGGCGCCCTTCCCCTCGGCGTCTCCGCGCTCCCGCAGCGCCCCGTTCACCGCGCCGGCGACGTCGACCGCGGCCCGGTTCTCCGCCACGTCGTGGACCCGCACGATGTCCGCCCCCCGGTCGGCGGCGAGCGCGGTGGCCGCGACGGTGGCGTGCTCGCGGTCGTCCGGGCCGCGGTCGACCGCCTCGAACATCGACTTGTGCGAGTGACCGATGAGCACGGGGCAGTCGAGCGCGGCGAACTCCCCGGCCCGGTCGAGCAGTTCGAACGCCTCGGCCGCCGACTTCCCGAAGCCGAGCCCGGGGTCGACGATCACCTTGTCGCGGTCGATCCCGGCCGTGTCGGCGAGCGCCAGCCGCTCGCGGAGCGACGCGACCACGTCGCTCACCACGTCGTCGTACTCGGGGTCGTTCGAGGGGTCGACCGGCGCGTCGAGGCTGTGCATCACGACCACCGGGCAGTCAGCGTCGGCGACGACCTCGCGCATCGCCGGGTCCTCCAGCCCGGTCACGTCGTTGATGACGTCCGCGCCCGCCGAAAGCGCCGCCTCCGCGACCGCCGCCTTCCGGGTGTCGACCGAGATCAGCACGTCGCCGTCGGCGACCGCCGGCACGGACTGGACCGCCTCGATCGTCGGGACGACCCGGTCGATCTCCGCCGCGACGGGGACCGGCTCCGCGCCCGGTCGGGTGGACTCCCCGCCGACGTCGACGACGTCGACCCCGGCCCTGACCATGCGTTCGACGCCCGCGACCGCGTCTTCCAGCGCCTCGTGACGCCCGCCGTCGTGGAAGGAGTCGGGCGTGACGTTGAGCACCCCCATCACCGCGGTGCCGTCGGTCCAGGGGTAGTCGGGGGCGGGAGCGTCGCCCTCCGTTTTCACTTCGTCTCCGTCGAGCGCGAGCCGGTCGGCGATGTCGGCCGCGACGCCCGCGAGCCCCTCGCCCTCCCGGGCGCGCAGGCGGTCGAGGAGGCCGCGGTACTCCGCGATCGTCCCGCCGAGCGTGACCGGTACCTGCTCGCCGCCGGGGACGCGCCCCTCGCCCGCTCCGAGCCCGCCGATAGCGGCGTCGCCGCCGACCTCGCGGATCGCGGCCGCGAGGCGCTCGGCGCGGTCTCCGCGCAGCCGGAGCGCGAGGACGCGGTGATCGATCCCGTCAGCGCGGGCCGACGCCGCGTCTGGCGGGACGCCGGACGCGTCGAGCGCGCGGCGAGCCCGGTCGGCCGCGCGTCCGTCCGTTCCGCCGACCGACCGCGGCGTCACGGTCCGGAGCCGGGCCGCGCGCGCCTCGGCGACCGCGAACAGCGACCCGACGAGCAGTACGCAGTCGCCCGGGTCGGCGCGGGCGACCGCGTCGTCGAGGGCGGCGGCCACGTCGTCGCCGACGGTCACCTCCTCGACCCCGGCCGTCCGGAGCGCGGCGGCGAGCACCTCCGGGTCCTCCGCGCGGTCGAGCGCCGGGCGGCAGGTGACCGCCGAGGCGGCGTCGGGGAGCGCGCTCGCGGTGCCCGCGTGGTCCTTGTCGTGCATCGCCGCGTACACGAGGTGGAGATCGTCGTATTCGTACTCCGCGAGGGTGCCCGCGAGGGTCCGGCAGGCGGCCGGGTTGTGCGCGCCGTCGAGCACCGTGAGCGGCGCCGTGTCCACCACCTCGAACCGGCCGGGCCACGTCGCCCGCGCGAGCCCGTCGCGGACCGCGGTCTCCGGGAGGGGTTCGCCCGTGTCCGCGTCGGCCCCGTCGGTGCCGCCCTCGTCGGCCTCGTCGGTGCCGCCCTCGTCGGCCTCGCTCTCGCCGCCATCGCCATCGCCGGCGCCGTCCCGGTCGGAAACCACGGCCGCCGTTCGCCGGGCCAGCGCGACGGCGACCCCCGCGTTCGTCGCCTGGTGGTCGCCGACGAGCGGGATCCGGTAGGTGCCCGCGACCTCGCCGGCCAGCGTCACCTCGGCGTCGGTTGGGCTCACGCGCCCCTCGTAGGTCACCGAGACGGCTGGGTCTGGGTCGGCGTCGGCTCCGCGGTCCGTGTCGCCCTCGCGGTCCGCGTCTGCGTCCGCGCCGACCACGGTCGCGACCGGCGCGCCCGCCTCCGCGGCGACCTCGCGGACGACCTCGAGCGCCTCGCCCTCGCAGGCCGTCACGAGAGGCGCGCCGGGCTCGGCGATCCGAGCCTTGGTGCGGGCGATCTCCGCGACCGTGTCGCCGAGGACGGCGGTGTGTTCGAGCGAGACGTTCGTTACCGCGGCCGCGATGGGAGTGACAGCGCTGGTCGCGTCGTACTCGCCGCCGAGCCCGACCTCCAGCACCGCGACGTCGACGTCGCGGCGCGCGAAGTCGCGGATCGCCATCGCCGTGACGACCTCGAAGAACGTGAGCGGCTCGCCGGCGGCCGCGCGCTCGACGAGCCACGGCTTCACCTCGGCCACGAAGTCGGCGACCGCGTCCTCGGTTATCGGGAGCCCGTCGACGCGGATCCGCTCGGCGAGCGCGGAGAGGTGCGGCGAGGTGTAGAGCCCGACCGAGAGCCCGGCCTCGCGCAGGATCGACTCGGTCATGCGCGCCGTGCTCCCCTTCCCGTTCGAACCGGTCACCTGCACGAACGGAACGTCGTCTTCCGGGTTGCCGAGCCGGTCGAGCAGCGCCGCGATACGTTCGGTCCCCGGCTTGACCGAGAAGCGGCGGAGGTCGAAGAGGAACGCCGCCGCCTCGTGGTAGTCCATGTCCCCTGGGTTGGCGTCGCGTCGCTTAGGCGTAACGGACCGGCTCGGCTCCGGCCGTCGGCCCTTCACGAATCGCGACCCGGGCGCCACGAGGAACCCTCGACCCGGGCGCCACGAGGACCCCTCGACCCGGCCGCCGCGAAGAGCAACCCTTACGCGCGCGGCCGACCGAACGATCCCATGAACGAGACAGCGGCCGCGTCGGCGTCCGCGGTCGACGCCGCCGCCCGCGACCCGGCGCTCGTCGGCCAGGGGGTCCGGCGGTCGTACGGCGACGTCGTCGCGCTCGACGGGGTCGACCTCCGCGTCGAGGCCGGCGAGGTGTTCGGGCTCATCGGCCCCAACGGTGCCGGGAAGACCACGCTCGTCCGCGCGCTGACGGGGACGACCGACGCCGAGGGCGACCTACGCGTGTTCGGCGTTCCGCCCCGCGAGGTCGACCCGCAGCGCGTGGGCCTCCTCCCCCAGTCGTTCGACCCGCCCGAGCGGCTCACCGCGCGGGAGCTGGTCGCGTATTACGGCGGCCTCTACGACGCGGCCCGCGACGTCGAGTCGGTCCTCCGCGACGTGGGGATGGCCGACGACGCGGACGCGTGGTACGAGACGCTCTCGGGCGGCCAGAAGCGCCGGACCTGCGTCGCGACCGCCATCGTCAACGACCCCGACCTCCTCTTCCTCGACGAGCCGACGACGGGGATCGACCCGGCCGGCCGGCGGTCGATCCACCGCCTGGTCGAACGGCTCGCCGACGGCGGCACGACCGTCTTCCTCACGAGCCACGCGATGGACGAGGTCGAGCGGCTCGCCGACCGCGTCGCGCTCCTCCGGGACGGCTCCGTCGTCGCCGTCGGCCCGCCCGGCGAGCTGATCGCCGAACACGGCGGCGCGCCCCGGCTGGACGTGACCCTCGACGGACCCGCGGACGACGCCGTTGTCGAGGCGATCGCGAAGAGCCTCGCGAGCGGTGTCGACGTCGAGTCGACCCGCGACGGGCTGCGGATCCGCGGCGTTCGGCCCGAAGGGATCGGCGACGCGGTCGACGCCCTCGACGCGGCCGGGGTCGCCTTCGAGTCGCTCGCGTGGACCGAGCCGTCGCTGGAGGACGTGTACCTGCGGCTCACCGGGGAGGAGTACTCGCCGCGCGAGAGCGCGGCCCGGACGGCGCGCGGCGCCGAAGGCGAGCGCGGATCCGCGGCGGCGGACGGGGGCGACGAACCGACACCGGAGGAGGGCGACGAATCGACGGCGGACGGGAGCGACGAATCGACACCGGAGGAGGGCGACGAATCGACACCGGAGGAGGGCGATCGATGACCCGGGTCGGCCGGATCCGCACCGAAGCGACCGCGGCCGCCCGGTCGTTCCTCCGCCGTCGGACGGCGGTGTTCTTCACGTTCTTCTTCCCCGTGATCCTCGTGATGATCTTCGGCGCCCTGGTCCGCACGCAGCCGACCGGTGGGGGCCTGTTCGCGGAGCCGGCGGGGTACTACATCCCCGGCTACCTCGCGGTGGTCGTCCTTTTCACCCCCCTCTCGCGGGTCGGCTCCGAGATCGCTCGGCACCGCGACGGCGGCCGGTTCGAGAAGCTGGCGACGACGCCGCTCTCGCGGGCGGAGTGGCTCCTCGCGCACACCCTGGTCAACGTCGCGATCATCGGCGCGGCGAGCCTCCTGATCGTCGGACTCGTGCTGGCGGTGACCGACGCCGAGCCGGTCGTCTCGCCGGCGCTCGCCGTCCTGCCCGTCTTCGTCGCCGTCGGCGTCGCGCTGTTCTGCGGGCTCGGGGCGGTGCTCGGCGCGCTCACGGACTCGCAGGACGGCGTGATCGCCGCGAGCAACACCGTCGCGCTCCCCCTGCTGTTCCTCTCGGAGACGTTCGTGTCGCCCGACCTGTTGCCGGCGTGGTTCCGCCCCGCCGTCGCCGCGTCGCCGCTGACGTACTTCGCGCGGGGGACGCGGGCGGTCGTCCACGACCCCGGCCCCTGGGTCGGCGACCTGGCCGTCCTCTCGGTCCTCGCCGCCGCGTTCCTCGCGGCCGGCGCGTACGCGGTTCCGCGGACGGACTGAGGCGAGAGGGTGTCGTTCGAGGGCGGCACCGCGGAAGCCGGTCATTTATATCGCCCGGTACCGTCTCGAAGAGACGAGAGAAGTCCAGTGTTGACGACGGTACAATTCACCTGTTCGGCCTGCGCGCAGACCATCGAGGTCAACGAGGAGATGCGGGAGACGATCCTCGAGACGGGCTGTCCGGTCTGTACGACCGACGCCGCCGAGAACGACTTTTCCGACGCCGCCGAGGACGATGTTTCCGACGCCGCCGAGAACGACGTTTCCGACGCCGCCGAGAGCGATCGGTCGAACGATCCCGACGACGGATAGCGTCGGGGGAACCGTCGCCGCGCGGCCGGGTCCGTCTTGTCCGGCCGCGCGGAACCCACGGCATGGCGAATTCCGCTGCCCCCGAGACGAACCGCGTCGCCGAACTGTCGTGGCGCGAGGTCGAGTCGGCGCTCGAAGCGACGCGAACTCTCCTCGTTCCGGTCGGCAGCACCGAACAGCACGGCCACCACCTCCCGCTCGGCGTCGACGCGCTCATGCCGGAGGCGATCGGCGAGCGCGTCGCCGATCGCGTGCCGGCGCTGCTCGCCCCGCCGGTCTGGTACGGCGTCAGTCCGCACCACACGTTCAAGCCGGGGACGTTCACGGTCTCGACGGAGACGTTCCAGCGCTACGTCTTCGACGTCTGCGACTCCGCGAGCGAGTGGGGGATCGAGAACGTCCTCCTGTTGAACGGCCACTACCTCGCACAGGACCCGGAACTGGAGGTCGTCGTCCGACGGCTCCGCACCGAGAGCGACGTCGAGGCGTTCCACGTCCCCCTTGTCGACCTCTTCGCCGACGTGGCCGAGGAGATCCGGACCGGAGCCGTCTCGTTTCACGCCTCGGAGTTCGAGACGAGCATCATGCTGGCGCTGTTCCCCGAGCTCGTCGACATGGCGGCCGCGACGGCGGTCGACCCGCCCGCGGAGTCGCTGCCCCTGACCGACTACGACGCGCTCGGCGAGAATCGAGTCGGGTGGGCGCTCACCGCCGACGACATGGCAGAGATCACCGACGCCGGGAACATCGGCGACCCGACGGTGGCGACCGCCGAAAAGGGCGAGGCGCTCGTCGAAGCGGCGGTCTCCGACGTCGCGGAACTGGTCGCGGCGCTGGAGGAGACGGAGTGAGACTCGGCCCTGACGGCCGGGGTAGCTGCGAGGCCGAAGCGTCGGCCGACGGCCGACCGACTACTCGTCGTCGCGGTCGACGACGATCGTCCGCCCGGTGAGTCGGTCGGGAACGAACCGGTAGAGGTCGATGTCGAGGTCGGACTTCCCGTCCGCCCAGACCTCGAAGAGGGGGCGGCGGGTCTCCCCGTACTGCGCGATCGTCTCGGGCGTGAGTTCCTCGAGGTCGACTCGGCGGAGCGTTCCGACGCCGACGACGCTGCCGTACGTGTCACCGTCCTCCTCGTACACCACGACCCGCGCTCGCGGCTTCGAAGCGAGGAACTCGCGCTTCTCGCTGTCGGGGGTCGACACCAGTCGGAGGAAGGCGTCGCGGGATTCCTCGTCGAATCCGTAGGAGATCGGTATCGCGTACGGCTCCTCGTCGCGTGCGAGCGAGAGCACGCCGGTCTCGTGCCCTGAGAGGAACGCGTCGATCTCCGCGTCGGTCATCTCGACCTCGCTGTTCGTCGCCATACGCAACGAGTTGGCGTACGCCCGGATAAAGGACACGAGACAGACCGGGCGGCGGAGGCGATTCGGAGGTGGACGGGGACGACGGGGAGGCGGGCGGAGGCGACGGGGAGGCGAACGACCGGTGAGAGACCTGCGTTGGCGGAGAGACCTGCGTGGAGACTGATGTGCTGTGGACGACCGCGAGACGGCGCGGACAGCCGCGAGACGGCGCGGAGGAACGGGAGCCGCTACGCGGTCTGCGGGTCCGCGATGTCGCTCTCGCTGATGGGCTCCCCGCAGACGACACAGCCCACGTCGAGCAGCGTCGCCCGCATGGCGTCGTCCACCTCGATCGACCGACGACACTCCGGGCAGACGAACGTGTGAGTCCCTGGGCTCGTCATGGATACGAGTACGACGCAGACACTCATGAAGGATGGTTCGGATTCCTGAAGCTTCGGAATCCGGCCGAGGACGGCAGTCGGACGCACACGCCCGCTCAGTCCAGCAGCGACGAGAGCAGCTTCCGCTGGGCGGCCGCGATGTGCTCGCTGAACGTCGACCGGTCGATCCCGAGCGACTCGGCGACCTCGCCCGCGTTGGCCCCTTTCGGGTGGTCGAAGTAGCCCGCGTCGTACGCGGCCGTGAGCACCTCCCGCTGACGCTCCGTGAGGTCGCTCCGGTCGACGGTGACCAGATCCGACTCATCGGGTATCGACGACGACTGCAGGAGCCGCAACACCTCCATGTCCGGCGACGACTCCTGAAACCCGTCGAGCACCGACCGGAGCGTCGGGAGGTCGGTCGCGTGGAACGTCACGAGGAGCCGCCCGTCGCGGATCGTCAGATCGGTGGCCGGGAGTCCGTGGCGGTCGAGCACCGCGAACGGCGAGTCCTCCGCGTGCACCGCCTCGAACCGGTACGCCGTCTTGGGGCCGTAATCGAAGACGATGTCGACCTCGTCGGGGACCGCGAGGTCGGTGTCGGCGATGAACTCGAAGACCGCGCACCCCGCCTCCCCGTTCGGCGTGCTGCGCGTGACGCTGTAGATCGGCGTCGACCCGTCGACGACCCCCTCGAACGGCGACGACGCTGCCGCCGGGAGCGATACCTCCGCCCTGATGCCGGATCCCATCTGCATCCGTCCCTATCCGCCCCCGGGGAAAACGTTGACGCCGCGAGGGTACAAGCGAGCGCGACGCGCGACGACGAGCGACGACCGGAGACCGCGGTGGGCCCGTACGCGGGACGGACGGAACCGGTTTCGTCGATTGCTTATAAAACACCCCACATATACAGGGCCGGTGTTCGGGTGAACAGCGCCGTTACCTACATCCATGAAGCGACAGGCCTCGTACGCGACCGGACCGACGACGGCGACCGAGGGGGACGAGACGCTCGACGCGACCTTCGACGTCCTCGCGGATCCCGACTGTCGAGCGATCCTCAGCGCCGCCGACACGCCGATGACGACGAGCGAGCTGGCCGACGCGTGCGACATCGCGCTCTCGACCGCCTACCGGAAGGTCGAGCGGCTGAGCGAGACGCCGCTTCTGATAGAGGGCGTCCGCTTCGACCCCGAGGGGGACCACGCCGCCGAGTACACCCGCGGCGCCACCGACGCGGCGATCGAACTCGGGGAGAACGGCGTCACGCTGACCGTCGAGGACTCGGCGGCGGACCCGATCGCCCCGGTCGCGGAGACCACCGGCGTCTCGGCCGACTGATTCGCCCCGCGACTTCTCTCGTGAGAACCGGGCGGCGATGAGACGGACGGGTCGAGCCGGGGACGGAGCAGAGCGGCGATCGAACGACCGATTGCAGCGCCAGCATTCCGGACCGAGCGCGGTGTCAGATTGCCATTAGGTAAACGAGCGCGCATCGATCCGATCGGTTGTTCATTAATATTCAGGGTATGAGAACGCTCCCGTCGATCTTAAACCGCCGGTACGTATACGTACGTACTGATGGGTACGCTCAACGAGCTGTTCGACCCGGATCGGGTCGCCGTCGTCGGCGCGACCGCTCGCGAGGGGGCCGTCGGTCGCGCGGTCACGTCGAATCTGCTCGACGACTTCGACGGCGACACCGTTCCCGTCAACCCGAACTACGACGAGGTGCTCGGGACGCCGTGCGTCGACGAGGTGGCCGACGCCGACGCCGACGTCGCCGTGATCGTCGTGCCGCCCTCGATCGTCCTGGACGCGATCGAGGCGTGCGGCGCGGCGGGCGTCCGGAACGTCGTCGTGATCACCGCCGGGTTCGGCGAGACGGGAGAGGACGGGGCCGCGAGGGAGCGACGCCTCGCGGAGATAGCCGACGAGTACGAACTCAACCTCGTCGGCCCAAACAGCCTGGGGATCATGTCGACGCCCTCGGGGATGAACGCGACGTTCGGCCCGGAGAACGCGCTCCCCGGAGGGCTCTCGTTCATGAGCCAGTCGGGCGCGTTCGTCACCGCGGTCCTCGACTGGGCCAACGACAACGGCATCGGCTTCAAAGACGTCGTCTCGCTCGGGAACAAGGCCGTCCTCGACGAGACCGACTTCGTCGGTCACTGGGGCGACGACGAGGAGACCGACGTGATCATCGGCTACCTGGAGGGGATCGAGGACGGGCGCGCGTTCATCGAGACAGCCCGCGAGACGACTCAGGACACCCCGATCGTCGCCGTGAAGTCGGGCCGGACGAGCGCCGGCGCGCAGGCGGCGTCCTCCCACACCGGGACCCTCGCCGGCTCCGACAAGGCGTACGAGGCCGGCCTCGACCAGGCGGGCGTCATCCGCGCCGAGTCGGTCGACGAGCTGTTCGACTCCGCCGGTATCCTCGGGAGCCAACCGCTCCCCGACACCGACAGCGTCGCCATCGTCACCAACGCCGGCGGCCCCGGCGTGATGGCGACCGACGCGGTCGGCGACGCCGACCTCGACATGGCGTCGTTCACCGCGGAGACGACCGACGCGCTCGATGAGTCGATGCCCGACGAGGCGAACATCCACAACCCGGTCGACGTGATCGGCGACGCCGACGTGGAGCGGTTCCGCGAGGCGCTGGAGATCACCGCCGCGGACGACAACGTCGGGGCCGCCCTCGTGCTGGCCGCGCCGACGGCGACGATAGACTTCGCGGACCTCGCCGACGCCATCGAGGCGGTCAGCGAGGAGATGGACGCGCCCGTCGCTGCCTGTCTGATGGGCGGCGACCGGACCCGCGAGCCGAAACAGCAGCTCCAGGCGAAGGGCATCCCCTGTTACTTCGACCCCGCCCGCGGGATCGAGAGTCTCGCGACGCTCGCGCGGTACCGCGACATCAGGGAGCGCGAGTACGCCGATCCGATGTCGTTCGACGTCGACCGCGAGCGCGCCCGCGAGATCCTCGGCACGGTGCGCGAGCGCGACGACAACCGTCTCGGAGTCGAGGCGATGGAGCTCCTCGACGCGTACGGGATACCGACGCCGGCCGGCGAGATCGTCGACACGCCCGAGCGCGCCGCCGAGGTCGCCGCCGACATCGACGGCGACGTCGTAATGAAGATCGTCTCGCCCGATATCCTCCACAAGTCCGACATCGGCGGCGTCGCCGTCGGCGTCGCGGACGAGGACGTGGCGGACACCTACGAGGACCTGATCACGCGGGCCCGCAACTATCAGCCGGACGCGACCCTGCTCGGCGTGCAGGTGCAGGAGATGGTCGACTTGGACGACGGCGTCGAGACCATCGTCGGCATGAACCGCGACCCGCAGTTCGGCCCGCTGCTGATGTTCGGACTCGGCGGCATCTTCGTGGAAGTGATGGAAGACACCACGTTCCGCGTGGCGCCCGTCTCGGAGCCGGAGGCCCGCGAGATGACCGAGGAGATCCAGTCGGCGCCGCTGCTGCGCGGCGCCCGAGGTCGCGATCCCGTCGACGTCGACGCCGTCGTCGAGACGATCGGCCGGCTCTCGCAGCTGGTCACCGACTTCCCGGCCGTCCTCGAACTCGACATCAACCCGCTCGTCGCACTGCCCGACGACGACGGCGGCACGAACGCCGCCGCCGTCGACGTGAGACTTACGGTCGACCCGGAGAAACTCGACTCATGACAGACACAGCCACGACACTCGTCACCGCGACCGGAGAAGGCGCCGGAAAGACAGCGATCACCGTCGCGCTCGCGCGGCTCGCCGCCGACCGCGACCGCAGCGTCGGCTACATGAAGCCGAAGGGGACGCGCCTGCAGTCGAACGTCGGCAAGACGCTCGACCAGGACCCCATGCTCGCCCGCGAGGTGCTCGGCCTCGATTCCGAGATGCACCAGATGGAGCCCGTCGTCTACTCGCCGACGTTCGTCGAGGGCGCGATCCGCGGCACCGAGGACCCGGACGCCCTCCGGGAGCGGGTCCGCGAGGAGTACGAGGAGCTCGCGGCCGACCGCGACCACATGTTCGTCGAGGGCGGCGGCGACTGGACCACCGGTGGGGTCGTCGACCTGACCGACGTCGACGTGGCCGAGCTGCTCGACGCGCGGGTGGTGCTCGTGTCGGGGTACGGCTCGCCGAACGACCTCGACGACGTGCTCGCCGCCGCCGACGCCTTCGGCGACCGGCTCGCCGGCGTCGTGTTCAACAAGGTCTCCGACGACGCGTTCGACTCGCTCGACCAGGACGGGATCCCGTTCCTCGAGTCGAAGGGGATCACGGTCTTCGGCGCCATCCCCCACGAGAAGGAGCTCGCGGGCGTCACCGTCGGCGAGCTCGCCGACGAGCTCGGCGCGGAACTGCTCACCGACGCCCCGACGGACGGCTTCGTCGAGCGCTTCCTCGTGGGCGCGATGGGCGGCGACGAGGCGCTGCGGTACTTCCGGCGCGCCCGCGACGCCGCCGTCATCACCGGCGGCGACCGCGCGGACGTCCAGACGGCGGCGCTCGACGCCTCCGGCGTCGCGTGTCTCGTCCTGACGGGGGGCCACCGCCCCTCCGGTGCGGTACTCGGGAAGGCGGCCGACGCGGGCAAGCCCGTCCTCGCGCTCAACACCGACACCGTCACGGCGATCGACCGGGCCGAGGGGATCGTCCGCAGCGGGCGGACCCGGGACGCGCGCACGGTCGACCGGATGGCGGAGCTGCTCGACGCGCACGTCGACGTCGACGCGCTGGTCTGAGCCGGACGTTCCGTCGGCGTCGTTCGCCTCATTCGCGTCGTTCGCCTCATTCGCGTCGTTCGCCTCATTCCCGTCGTTCGCGTCGTTCGCGTCGTTCGCGTCGTTCCCGTCGCCGACGTCGACTCGCCTCCGTCACGTCCCCCGCCGCGGGCGAACGTCTGACATACTGTTTTCAGGGAGGACGACGTAGGCCGCGTATGACCAGTCTCTCGGAGGCGTACGGCGGGCGGGGGCGCTCCGAGGTCGACCCGCGTCGGCTGTACCTCGGCGTGGGTGCATTCGTCGCCGGGACGCTGCTGCTCGTCGCCGGGATCCTCGTCGCCGCGGAGGTCGTCCTCCCGAGCGGCTACACCTCCGGCGCGGCGCGGCGGCTCGGCGGTATCCTCGGCGGCGTCGGCGTCCCGCTGCTGTTGCTCGGCGTGATGACCGTCCTCCCGGCGGACCGCAACACGCGCGCCGCCGCGGTCGTCGGGGCCGGCGTGATGTGTCTCGGCGTCGCGCTGTTCGCGTACGCGTACCCCTACCACTGGGTCGGCGGGCCGCGCCCGGACCTCACGGACCTCACGCTGCCGACCGCGGGGCTGTACTTCGTCGGCGCCGCGACGACGATGTGGAGCGTCTTCGTCGGCGTCGCCAACTTCAAGACGCGAAACGACCCCGGCGGCACCGTCACGATGGAGGTGACCCACAAGGGCGAGACGAAGATCATCGAGGTCGGCCGCGACCAGGTCAACGGGATGGGCGGGGTCGGCCTCCTCGGTGGCACTCCGGACGGTGAGGTGGAGACGCAGACGAACCGACCGGAGAGCGCCGGCCGGCGAGACGCCGCGACGGGAAGCGGTTCTCCGTCCACCGGGGGATCCCAGGGTAACGCGGGGAGTACAGCCGGGATGCACTCGTCCGGGGCCGCCTCCGGCGGGCGCGCGGGCGGCTCCGCCGGCGTGAGCGACGGCGGCGAGACGGACACCGACATTCGATCGCCACTCGACGACGCGGGGCCGACGGGCGGGCCGTCCGGGCCGGGGGCGACGTCGCGGGACCGGTCCGGCGTCGACGCCTCCCCCGGCGGGACCGCCGCAGCGCGCGACGGCCCCGGCGACACCTACTGCGGGAACTGCGCCCACTTCGACTACGCCCGGACCGACCAGGGGATGCAGCCGTACTGCGGCCACCACGACGAGCTGATGGACGATATGGACGCCTGCGAGGAGTGGACGCCGCGGTAGCCCTTCTGAACGCTTTTTTTCTCCGGGCCTCCTACCCGCTCTTCCGCTCGCCGACGCTCGTCGCCGAGGGCAACTGCGACTCCGCGACGGCGAACGCGAGCGTGCTCAACACCGCCGTGAGCGTCCCGGCGGCGAGCGCCATCGCCAGGTCCGAGAGTCCGAGCGACGTGACGCCCTGCGCTTCCGGCAGAAAGAACCCGGAAACGGCGTACAGCACGACCGCGATGGAAAGCACGTAAAAGGGGGCGTTGAGGTACCGCCACCGGAACCGACCGCCGAGGTACTCGTCGGTGATCTGTCCGAGGCTCGAAGTGACGCCGGCGACCGCGAGCCACTGGACGAACCCGTGGACGAACGCGGCGAGCGTCACGCCGGCGGTGATCTCGCCGCCTCGGACCGCGCTGACGGTCTCGACCGTCTCCATTCCCTGGACGCCACCGACGACGATCAGCGCGAGCGCGACGACGTAGGTGACGAGGGTGACCCGCCCCGTGTAGAGGACGTTCCGCACCGTCGAGGCCGCCCCGTCGACGGTCTCCTCCAAGCCGAGCCCGCGGAACAGCGAGTAGAGGCCGACGAGCCCGGAGAGGATCCCGAGGACCGCCGCGCCGGCGACGTCGAAGAGGCTCGCGACGACGACCAGCGGGTAGATGAGGAGGAGGACGCCGAGGGGAACGAGGATCGTGCCGCGGGTCTCGGGGTCCGCCAGCACCTGCTTGATCGTGTAGTAGAGCGACTCGAGGTCCTGCGCCTGTCGGACGACGACGCGGCGCATCCCGTCGATCGGCATCCGCGAGCGGATGACGGGGAGCACCGACTCGTCCTGTGCCCCGTCGGTGATCACCACGGCGGACACCTCTTCCCCCGTCGACAGCTCGGCGAGGACGCGGTCGACCTCCTGTCCCACCGCGCGGTTCGCCTTCACGTCGGAGCCGTCGACGCCGGTGACGGCGGCGACCTCGACCGTCTCGCCGTCGGCCGCCAGCTCGTCGTGGACGTTCACGCCCTGGAAGAGGACGTTCACGTCCGAGTCCTCCGGGTCGGCCGTCGCGAGCGCGACGGCGGCCTCCGTGACGGCGTCGGCGCCGATCACCGGGGTTGGGATCCCGGTCTTGCGGCCGAGGTCGTCGTCGAGGTCGACGCAGAGGACCAACAGCATTACGCGACGCTAGGCGAGGGCCCGGCATATGTTTTCGGCTCGGTGCGGCGCCGCGCGCACGGCTCCTCTTTTCAGTCGCGTCCCCCGGTGGCGCTCCGATCGCGTCCGCCCGACCCGGCCCCTCAGTCGTCGTCCGACGCCGGCTCGTGTTCAATCCCGTTCAACATCCGGCGGACGTTCTCGCCGTCGCCGAACGACGCCGGGTACGCCGCCAGCGGGACGACGTAGTCGCCGCCGGCCTCGACCGCCTCGGCGACGTGGAACTCGAGTTCGACGCTGACGCCGGTCCCCGCGATCTCCCCCTCGCCCGAGTACACCACGACCGACGCGTCGGTGCCGAGCACGTCGGTCGTGTACTCGGAGCCGCGTTCGAGGCTCCTGACCCCCTCGTAGCGGTCCACGATCAGCCGTGCGCGCTCCTCGTCGTCGAGGTCGCCGACGGGGTTGAACGCCTGCCCGAGCACCTCGATGCGCGGGGTCGCCAGCACGGCGAACACCGCGGCCTGATACCGCTCGCCGAAGAGCTCGACCGCCTTGTCGTACTCCGCGACCCGGCTCGTCACCCGCACTTCGCGGGTCGATCCGGCCACGTCGACCTCGCGAGTCTGCGTGTTCTCGGTGACCTCGTTGAGCTCGTAGCCGCTCTCGTCGAGCGTCGCGTCCGCGACGGTCGCGGTGCCGGCGGTGAACTCGGCCGGGTCGCCGGTCGCGACGTCGAGCGCGGTGCAGCCGGCGAGGCCGGCGAGGCCGACGGCGGCGCCGGCGGCGAGCGCGCGACGACGGGTGACTGCGTCTGTGTCGGCGGACTCGGCCGAGTCGTCTGCGGTCGGCGATCCTGTCATGGTCCCCGCTCAGATCCCCGCTGGTACATATCTTGTGTTCGGAGGTCCGGGAGCGAGAACGCCGTGAGCGCTCGCGATGTCGCGCCTGGACCGACCGCGAGGCCCGCGTGATAACGCCTCTCCCGGCAACGCGGAGTTCGCACGCTTTTTCACGCTGTGGCCGGTAGTGAGGGTAGATGATCTCCAAGGGCTGTGAACAGTGCGCCAAGGGCGGAAAGATGGTGCTGTTCGTCTACGGGTACTGCGACCAGCGGGACTGTTTCTACTGCCCCCTCGGAGAGAACCGGAAGAACGTCACCGACGTGTACGCCAACGAGCGGAAAGTCGAGTCCGACGAGGACGTGATCGCGGAGGCCAAGCGCATGAGCGCGCTCGGCACCTCGATCACCGGCGGCGAGCCGCAGGAGGCGATGGCGAAGACGACGCGCTACCTCGAGCTGCTGAAAGACGAGTTCGGCGAGGACCACCACACCCACCTGTACACGGGTATCACCGGCGGTCGCGAGAACATGCGCCGGCTCTCGGAGGCGGGCCTCGACGAGATCCGCTTCCACCCGCCCGTGGAGCTGTGGGGCGACATGCACGGGACCGAATGGGAGGAGATACTGTACATCGCCCGCGAGGAGGGGCTCACGCCTGCCTTCGAGATCCCCGGTATCCGCGCGGAGCCGGAGTTCCTGGAGTTCTTAGACGAGGGCGCCGCGGAGTTCTGCAACATCAACGAGTTCGAGATGTCCGACGGCAACTACCGCCGGATGCAGGAGGAGGGCTTCGAACTGCAGGAGGGCCACATGTCCGCCGTCGAGGGGTCGAAGGACGACGCGCTCGTCTCCGAGATGGCGAGCCACGAGAAGGTGTACTTCTGTACGTCCGTGTTCAAAGACGCGGCCCAACACCGGAACCGACTGAAGCGCATGGCGAAGAACATCCGCCGCGAGTTCGACGAGGTGACCGACGACGGCACCCTGGTCTACGGGAAGGCGTTCGCCGAGCCCGAGCGCTTCGAGGCGCTCGGCGTCCCCGAGGAGTTCTACACCGTCAAGTCGAAGCACGTCGAGGTCGCGTGGTGGCTCTTAGAGGAGATGGTCGAGGACGGCGACCTCGACCGCGGCGAGATCGTCGAACAGTACCCGACCGCCGACGGCACCGTCGTCGAGCGGACCCCGGTCGCCTGAGCGGTCTCTCCGCCCGTCGGCGTCCCGGTTGCGCCGGACCGACCGCGACGTTCGTGCGACGAGTTCACATACCACACTTATGAGGGATCGGTGCGTATCCTCGCACATGGCCTCCGAAGAACCCGTATTCGCCGACGTGAGCATCGGACAACCGGTGTACGACGAGGACGGCGACCAGATCGGGACGGTCCGGGGCGTCGACGACGACGGCTTCTACGTCTCGTCGCCGTCTGGATCGGAACCGCTCACCCTCACCGACGCGCGCGACGTGTTCGGCACCGCCTACGTGATGTGGCGGTGCTGGGAATGCGGCGAGATGGGTGAGATCGGGAAGGAGCTTCCGGCGAACTGCCCGAACTGCGACGCGCCGCGCGAGGAGCTGTACTACTGGGCGGAGGACTGATAGGGAGCTTCACCCGCGGGAGCGGGCGGCCCAGGCGAACGGTGTGGATATTTATAAGCGAACGTCGTCGTCGCGTTCGTCCGAGTCGTCGTCGACTCGCTCGCGCAGCCGTTCGACCTCCGCCTCTAGCTCCGCGATGCGGTCGGCGTCAACCTCCTCGTCGTCGGAGCGCAGCTTGAGGAGCAGCACCGCTCCGACGATGACGACGAGGGGAACGCCGAAGAGGAGCACGAGGATCACCAGGATGATCAGGAGCTCCGAAAGGGCGGGGACGCCGCCGAAGGCGGGGACCGTGGGTACCATGCGCTCACCCACTCGGCGACGCGACTAAAGCGATCGGGGGCGGGAGCGGCGAGGCTCGCCGCCACCGCGCGTTCACCCGGCGTCGACGAAGTCGCCGAGGTTCGCCTGCAGCCCGGCCGCCATCGTCGACTTTCGCCGGAGGCGGCCGAGCGACACCGGGAGGTGGTCCGCGACGCCGCGGACCGCCTCGCCGAACGTCTCCGCCGTCCCGCGCTCTCCCTCGAAGGCGTTCCGGACGGCCTCGCGCACCTGCCAGACGCCGACGGGACCCCAGTAGTCGTCGGAGACGTGGCGGAGGACGAGCGCCTTCGCCTGCCGCCCGCGGTCGTCGAGGTGTTCGAGGACGCCCAGCCGGGCCGCGTAGTAGGCGCCGGCCGTCTCCTCGACGTAGCCGGTCCGGCCCTCGCGCCCCTCGCTGGCGGCCGCGAGGTAGACGCCCGCCTCGGGGTCGGGGTTCCAGATCGAGCCGGGCGATTTCATCTCGACGAGCTCGTACTCCCACCGCCCCGGGACCAGCACCACCCAGAACGCGTTGCCGAGGTACTCGTTGCGGTGGACCTCGATCCGGTCGACCGTCGGGTTCCCGCGGATCGAGCCCCGGAGGAACTGCCCGACCGTGTCGTCCACCGCCGTGATCGACCAGCGCGTCGGGACGAGCCGTCGGTTCTCTCCCCGCCCCAGCGCGCCCGCCGAGAGGATCGTGTTGATCTCGTAGACGTCGAACCCGCGGCGGTAGAGGTACGTCATCGCCCCCTCGGCGCGCCAGTCGTCGTCCTCGAGGGTCTTCTGCACCGGCCGCGGGACGTGCGGGTTCTCGCCGAGTTCGGCGGTGCGGGCGGCCGCGCGCGGGCCGGTCGGCGTCTTGATGTCCTGCGTCCCGACGTCGAAATCGAGGTCCGGCCGCCCGTCGAGCCCGATCTCCACGTCGACCGGGCGGTCGGCGATCGCGACCTCGCGCTGCACGCCGAGCCAGCCGTCCCACGCGTCGTGGACGCTGGCGGCGTTTCCGCCGACTCCGGCGGAACCGCCCCCGACCGCGTCGGCGCTCGCGCCGGCTTCCCTGACGTCGACCCCGCGTGCCGAGTTGAGCAGGCTCGTCCGTCGGTCGAACACGTCAGAGATGGAGACGCCCTCGTCGTACCACGCCGCGGAGGTCTCGAACGCCGCAGCGCGCTCCTCGCGGCCGACCGGCGAGAGCAGCCCGGTCGAGACGCTCGGGTAGTTCGAGCGGCCGACGAAGATGGACGGGGAGACGCTCCCGACCACGGCGTCGTCGGAGACGTGCTCGTCGAAGCGCCGCTCGAAGGAGTCGAGGTGGTCGAGGATGCCGTAGTCCTTTTCGGCGGCGAGGCGCCGGCGCTCGGCGCGCTCGTTCGCCTCGAACTCGATGAACTCGTCGAGCCGCATTCGTCGGCGATAGGGGCGAACCGGACTTGACGGTGTCGCCCCCGGCGTCACGTCGCTCCCGACGGCGCGGGAAACTCAGGTCGCGAGCGACGTGACGCCGGCCGGGAACGCGACCGCGACCGACCACTCGTCGCCCTCGCGGCGGATCAGCGGCGACGACGCTTCGGACTCGACCCCGTCGCCGTCGACGCGCATCGTCCCCCCGACGACGGTCCCGTCGACGACCGCCCACGAGACGACGAACGCGGGGTCGTCGGTCGGAACGGGCGCGGCGTCGAGGCCCTCGCCGTCGATCGGGCCGGAGAGGATCACCCCCGACGGGGCCGCCGGCCCCTGGCAGTTCGCGCCGGCGTAGATCCGCCCCTCGTGGACGAGGGACTCGCGGAAGTCGCTCGCCCAGACGTCGCGGGCGTCGGTGTCGAGCCGGTACCACAGGTCGCCGTCGTCGGTGCGGTAGAGGCCGCTTCCGGTGGCCGCGAGGACGGCGCCGTCCGGCAGCACGCGCAGGTCGCGGACGTCGTCGTGGACGCCGCGGCCGTACCGCCGCCAGAAGTCCCCGTCGAACGCGTAGACCCCGCCGGGTTCGATCCCCGCGAGGATCCCGTCGTCCGGGTGCATGGCGAGCGTCCTGACGCCGGGTGGCCCCTCCGACGCCCGGTCGCGCCACCGCTCCCCGTGCGGGTGCGCGGCGAGATCACCCACGGGGTCGAACTGCCAGTCGCCGGTCTCCGGGTCGGGGGTCGCCCGCAGCACCTCGACCGGCCGCGCGCCGACGACGACCGTCTCCGGACCGGCCAGGACGGAGACCGGGTCCTCGGGGACGCCGAGGCCGTCCCACCGGGTCCCGTCGGTCGAGCGGAGCAGGCCGTCGTCGGTCGCGGCGATCCGGGCGTCGCCGCTGCGGACGACCTCGCGAACCCGTCCGCACGCGGCGACCCGCACCGGGTCGTCGTCCGGATCGTCGAGCCGATACAACCCTCGATGCGTCCCGCAGACGAGCATGTGCGCGCTACGTGCGCGAACCGAAAAAACCCGTGCCGCCCGGTCTCCGACAGCGCCTAGCTGTGGATCCCCATCGCCTCGATCTGCTCTTGATACCGGTTGCGGATGGTGACCTCCGTCACCTGCGCGACGTCGGCGACCTCGCGCTGGGTCTTCTTCTCGTTGCAGAGCAGCGAGGCCGCGTAGATCGCGGCGGCGGCGTACCCGGTCGGGGACTTCCCGGAGAGTAACCCCTGCTCGGCGGTCGTCTCGATGATCTCGTTGGCCTTCGACTGGACCTCCTCGCTCAGTTCGAGCTCGGAGGAGAAGCGGGGCACGTACTTCTTCGGGTCGACCGGGCGCATCTCCAGGCCGAGCTCCTGGGAGACGTAGCGGTACGTCCGACCGATCTCCTTGCGGTCGACCCGGGAGACGTCGGAGATCTCCTCTAACGACCGGGGGATCCCCTCCTTGCGACAGGCGGCGTAGAGCGCGGCCGTGGAGACGCCCTCGATCGACCGGCCGCGGATGAGGTCCTCGTTCAACGCCCGTCGGTAGATGACGGAGGCGACCTCGCGCACGGACCGCGGGACGCCGAGCGCGCTGGCCATCCGGTCGATCTCCGAGAGCGCGAACTGGAGGTTGCGCTCGCCGGCGTCCTTCGTGCGGATCCGCTCTTGCCACTTCCGCAGTCGGTGCATCTGCGACCGTTTCTTCGAGGAGATGGAGCGCCCGTAGGCGTCCTTGTCCTTCCAGTCGATCGTCGTCGTCAGCCCCTTGTCGTGCATCGTCTTCGTCGTCGGGGCGCCGACGCGCGACTTCGACTGCCGCTCGGAGTGGTTGAACGCCCGCCACTCCGGGCCGGGATCGATCTGTTCCTCCTCGACGATGAGCCCGCTCTCCTCGTGTATCAGTTCCCCGTCCGCGGTCCGCGTGAGTTCCTCCGGTTCGAAGTCTCCGGGGTCCAATTCGTCGACCTCACCCCCCTCGGCGTCGGTTTCGGTCTCGTCGGCGTCCTCGTCCCGCACACGCTGCCGGTCGTGATCCCGTTGCCGGGTTGGCCGTGTCATCGCATTTATATACTATCCGAACGGATTGACTTAAAAGTTCGTGAAAAACCCGTCGTTGCGGCGGGACGGCGACCCTCGTCGCTCCCTCCGGTTCACGACCGGACCTCGTCTGCGACCGTCTCAAGCGTCCGATACGCCGGCTCGGAGTACGCGATCACGCGGACGTCCCGCAGGGCCTCCGGATCGTGGTCCCATACCGCCTCGCAGACGATACGAGCGCCCGTCTCGAGGGCGAAGTCGGCGGCGCCGGTCCCGAGGATCGGAATCACGAGGGACTCGCAGCCGAGTTCGTCGGCGCGCTCGAGCGACCGCCGCGTCGCCTCTCGGATGCTCTCGTCTGTCGCTCTCCCGTCGCCGTAGTGCGGCATCGCGGCCGCGTGGATCACGTGATCGGCGTCGAGGTCGTACGCGCCGGTGACGGCCACGCCCCCGAGGTCGACCGGTCCCTTCGAGACCGCCTCCTCGTTTATCGGCCCGTTCGCGCCGCGCCGGAGCGCGCCGGCGACGCCGCTGCCCATCCGGAGCGTGGTTCCGGCCGCGTTCACGAGCGCGTCCGCCGCCTGCTCGGCGATGTCGCCCCGAACGACGCTGAACTCCGTGCGCGTGCGTACGCCGCGGACTTCCGAAAAGGTCCCGGCGCGCTGCTCCCGGCGGTCCGGTGACGTTCTCCGGACCGTGAGTCGCGGCCGCCCGATACCGGGACCCCCGCCGGACGGACAGCCCTTTGTCCCGCGAGCGCGGAGCCACGTCGAATGCCGACGATCGACTGCGATCCGGCGACCGCGCGGGCCCGCTTGGAGGACGCCGGCGTCCCGATCGAACCGGGAAACACCGCCCACGAGCGGTGGCGCGCCGAGCGCGAGGGGGCCGTCGCCGTCGCGTACGACGACAAGGTGGTGATACAGGGGCGCGACCCGACCCGCCTCACGAACCTCGTCCGCGAGGGCGGCGGCCGCGCGCACGTGTACTTCGACGGCGCCTCCCGCGGGAACCCCGGCCCCGGCGCGGTCGGCTGGTGTCTCGTCACGTCCGACGGCGTCGTCGCGGAGGGCGGCGAGCGGATCGGGCGGGTCACCAACAACCAGGCCGAGTACGCCGCGCTGATCCGGGCGCTCGAGGCGGCCGACGAGTACGGTTTCGACGAGGTCGACGTCCGCGGCGACTCGGAGCTGATCGTCAAGCAGGTGCGCGGGGAGTGGAACGCCAACGACCCCGAACTGCGGGAAAAGCGCGTCCGGGTCCGAGAGCTGTTGGAGCGGTTCGACCGCTGGTCGATCGGCCACGTTCCGCGAGAGATAAACGCGCGCGCCGACGATCTAGCGAACGAGGCACTCGATGACGCGAACTAACGACGACCCTCCGGAGTGGGCGAAAGAACGGGCGCGGGAAGTGATGGCGGCCGAGGCCGAGAGCGACGCCGACGCCGACGAGGAGAGCGGCGCGGGCGACGACGACCGGGTCCCGGACGTGCCGGTCGAGGTCGTCGACGAGGCGGAGCGACTCACGCGGCTCGCCCGGCGGGCCGAGGACGACGCGGCCGCGGCGTTCTACCGCGAACGCCGCGACGAGCTCGTCTCGGATCACGACTACGTCCCGCGGCTCCGCGAAGACGACGACACCCTCGTGCTGTATCCCGACGAGTGGATGGCCGACGGCACCGTCCAGCTCGACCGGATCGAGACCACCGATCGGGCCGTCGAGGTGTCGCTGTCCGGGCCGGGCGACGCCGACCGCTACGAGGAGATCGCCGCGTACAACGAGGCGGTCGCCGACGCGGTCGCCGACGCGCACGCCGACGCGCACGCCGACACCGCCCGCACCTTCGCGGCGTTCATGAGCAACCACTACGTCCGCGCGGTCGACGACGCGACCCCCGAGGTGCGCGAGGAGTTCCGCGAGGAGTTCCTGCCGCGGAACGGCTGGCCGACCGACGAGCAGCTCGCCGTCGTCGAGGAGTCGCTGGCGGTGATCGAGGCGGTCGCCGCCGAGGTCGACGGACCCGAGCCGTCGTAGTCGTCGACTGTACCGAGGCGTGTAGCGCCGACAGTTACGCCCGCGTAGCCGACGCTCAGTGGGTCGAGGACGCGCGGTTTTCACCGCGCGCGTGTGCCAAAATTTGTCGGTCGCGTCTCGGTTCGTCTCGCGGTCGTCCTCGAGCGTTACTCGTCGAGGAGCGCGCGGATCTCGTCGGCGCGCGTCTCGTCGGTGACGAACCGGTCGAGGACCCACTCGAGCTGGCCCAGGACCGCGTCGTGGCCGGCCTCGGTCAGGTCGTACTGGTTGGTCCGCTTGTCGAGCTCGCTCTTCTCGACCAGCCCGTCCGCGACCAGATCGTCGAGGTTGGGGTAGAGCCGCCCGTGGTTGACCTCGGAGCCGTAGTACGATTCGAGCTCGCGCTTGATCGCGAGCCCGTACATCGGCTCCTCCGCGAGGATCGCGAGGATGTTCTGTTGGAACGCGGTCAATTCCGACGCCTGCCTCTGTGCCTCCGCATCAGTGACTGATTGTGCCTCTGACATACGTAACTGAAGGGATGCCGAACTTATAACCTTTCTCAAGGTTTCTCGGTGTTTAAATACCTCACCAGACCGAGATCGGCGAAAATGCCTTTATAATACGCCTGAAGATGCAACGCCGGTGATCGAGGCGCGTGCCACTATCCGAGTGATCGCCGACCGACACGCCAGATACGTGACGATTCGTCGGAAGAATCGAGGCGTTCGGGCGGAATCCGACATCCGATCAATCGGCGGATATCGCCGGAACTGGTCTGTTGCGGGGGGGCGAGGCGTCCGGTGGCAACGTCGTCTCACCGGGGCCGCTGACCGCCGGACGACGCGGAGAACCCGAAAGGACTTTGCTACCGTTGGACCGACTGTCGACCACATGGTGAACCTCTGGGAGGACCTCGAGACGGGTCCGGACGCGCCCGACGAAATCTACGCCGTCGTGGAGTGTCTCAAGGGAGAACGGAACAAGTACGAGTACGACAAGGACGTCCCCGGGGTCGTCCTCGACCGCGTGCTTCACTCGAACGTCCACTACCCGTACGACTACGGCTTCATCCCGCAGTCGTACTACGACGACGGCGACCCGTTCGACGTGATGGTGCTCGTGGAGGACCAGACGTTCCCCGGCTGTATCGTCGAGGCGCGCCCCGTCGCGCTCATGAAGATGGACGACGACGGCGAGCAGGACGACAAGGTGATCGCGGTGCCCACCGAGGACCCCCGCTTCGACCACATCGAGGACCTCGAGGACATCCCCCAGCAGATCCGCGACGAGATCGACGAGTTCTTTTCGACGTACAAGAACCTCGAGGTCGGCAAGGAGGTCGAGACCCTCGGCTGGGAGGACAAGGCGACCGCGAAAGAGGCGATCGAACACGCGCGGGACCTGTACGCGGACGAGTTCGGCGAATAACCCGGAGACATACGTCCCCGCGGACGGCATGCGTTATGCCCATGGGTAATTTTTAGTCGGTTCGTCGCCTACGCTTCGGTAGAGCCATGAGCGTACGCACCCCGCGCGTCGGCATCGACCATCTGACGGTCGTTCCCGCCAACTTCGACCCCGAACAGGGCGACGTCCAGCCCGACGATTCCGACGGCGGTCGCGAGGCGTAGCCGCCCCAGAGTCAGGCGTTCTCGACGACGGTCGACAGCCGCCGAGCGTCGTCGACGAACGACTCGAACCGGTCGTCCACCCACTCGGTCACCGTCGGATCCGTCGACTCCAGCACGCACCGGGGGTTGTTCTCTCGGTCGTACGCCACCACGCAGGCGACGTCGTCGTTCTCGAACAGCCCGTACTCGATCGACTCGGAAGAGACGTAGACGGTCGCGTCCTCGTCTTCGAGCGCCCGGTCGGTCGCCGGTTCGAAGTCGGCGACCGACTCCTCGAGTACGTCGCGGTCGATGACGAGTTCGACCTCCGAACCGGCGTCGAGCGCGGCCGCGGCCGCGCGGTTGAACGGCTGGACGACGACCGGCGAGACGGTACGGATCTCGGTTCCGTGCCCCTCACGGAGGAGCTCGGTGAGCCGGTCGACCACGGCGAGCGGGTTCCGGTCCGTCGCGACGGTCAGCTCTCCGGCGCCGATCGCCTCGGCGGGAAGCCCGGCGTTCACGCGCTCGAGCTCGGCGGCGAACCGACCGTAGCGGTCGGCGCGTTCCACCTCGTCGAGCAGCCGCTCGTACGCGTCGTGGACGCGTTTTCCCGTCGGCGTCACGTGGTAGGCGGCGTCCCGCTTGACGACCCAGTCGCGTTCGCGAAACCCCCCCAGTATCCGCTGGACCGTCGTCCGAGTCGCGTCGACCTCCTCTGTCAACCCTGTCGGACGGCGCGGCTCCTGCCGGAGCGTCCGGAAGACCGCGACCCGGACCGGTGACCCGGCGAGGTACTGTGCGCCGTCGTGTCCGTCGTCGGACAACATCGTACAGGCGGGGGTATGAGTACTGCACGGTTAATCGTACCGCGTCACGGCCGGTGTCGGAACGAGACGACCGTGCCGATGGTATCCTCTCCGTCGATCGTCTCCGTGCTCACGGTGACGCCGACGACCGCGTCCTCGCCGAGCGCCTCCTCGATCACCGCGCGGAGCGCGTCGGGGTCGGCGCCCTCCTGGAGCACCGGGACGCGGACCTGCCGTCGGTTGACCGCGACGTCGCCGAGGTCGTAGTCGGTGTGTTCGAACGCGTCCCGTATCGCGGCGGCGATGTCGGTCATGGAATCAATTCAGTCACGAGGTGTGAAAAAACGGCAGGCAGTCGCCCCGCTCGCGCTCGTGTCCGGCGGCGGTCACGCGTACGCCTCGTACTCCCTGCCGAACAGCGCGAAGTAGGCGACGCCGACGAGGCCGATCGCGCTCGCGAGTCCGAAGGCGACGACGGGGTCCCCGCCGACCGACACATCGGCTCGGGGCAGGGAGAACCCGCCGTAGATCAGCCCGCCGAGCGCCGCGCTCGGGATGACGACCGCGTTGCGGAGGAGGTAGTACGACCCCGAGATGCGGCCGCCGGTGTCGCGCTCGGCGGGACCGACGATCAGCGCCTTGTGGGCGGGGAGCCCGGCGAACCGGAGCCCCGAGAACGCGAACAGGGCGACAACGAGCGGCGCGGTCAGGGGCGTGTCCGCGGGAACGCTGATGAGGAGCACCGGGAAGACCGCGTACACGAGGAAGCCGAGCGCGACGACCGGCTTGAGTCCCACCCGCTCGGCCGCCCGCGCCGCGGGCGGCATGGAGACGAGCGCCACCAGCATCTCGACCGCCAGCAACACGCCGAAGAAGGCGGCCGGCGACAGCGAGAGGGGACCGACGTCGAGTCCGACCTCGAGGAACTGCGTGATCACGATGACGAAGAAGACGTACACCATGCCGTTCGCGAACCGCACGAGGGTGTCGGCGACGAGCAGCGGGCGGAGCTCCGGCGGGAGGCTCCGGAGGTCCGCGACCACCTCACTCAGGCCCTCGAACTCCTTGCCGAGGGTGTCCTCCTCCGCGTCGTAGAGGACGTGCTGGAGCGCGGTGGCGACGACGGCGAACAGCAGCGCCACCGCGAGCACGTACTGGAAGCTCACGGTGAAGTCGGCGGCGTACTGGATGATCCCCGCCGCGATCAGCGGCCCGATCAGGAACGCGGTCCGGCGGAACACCTCTGTGCTCGCGAACCCCCGCGCCAGCCGCTCCGGCGGCACGGCCTGCTTGACGATCGCGAACGTCGCGCCGAGGCCGAACGACTTCCACGCCTGCGCGAGGAAGAGCCCGACGAAGATCCAGATCCACGGCTCGAGGACGACGCCGCCCACCGTCAGCGTCCCGAGGGTCGGCGCGACGAGCCACACGGCGAACCCCAGGCTCGACAGCAGCCCGAACAGCGTGAGCGCGACCCGCGACCCGATCCGGTCCGAGAGCCGCCCGCCAGGGTACGGGTACACCGCGCCGATGACGTTGCCGACCGTCCCGAACAGCCCGATGACGAACGCGCTCGCCCCCAGCGCGGACATGTACTCCGGGACGTACCGGTTCGTCATCTGGAACCCGAGGCTGAACGCGAACATCGCGAGCGACAGCACGAGGACGTCCCGGCGCAGCGAGAAGAACTGTCGGAACGGATCGAGGATATCGACGTCGTCCGTCTTCCCCATACTCGTACCCGCGCCGAAACCATCTTTAATACATCGGTGCCCCGACCGATGGGACGAGAGAGCGTCCGACGGCCGGCCGTTTATTTATCAGATTTGAATATTCAAATATCCAAAAGTAGTTGCCGCACAACAATGTCTGATTTAATTACACACGATATCTTGTGTAATATGCACGAAAGTGTTGC
>NZ_JAWOBM010000079.1:0-25625 GCF_046498025.1 Halorubrum sp. | reverse complement strand
CCGGCAGCGACCTCCACCGCGCCGCGTGGCGCGTCGCCGACCACGAGAAGGTCGTCGCCCCGAACGCCCACGCGGACGACGCGCCCGCCCCGCGGTCGGTTCCGGAGGGAACGGCCGTCGTTCTCGCGGGCGACGCGGCCTCCGAGCCGGCGGCGACGCCCGCAGAGCTGTCGGCGTGTGTCGGCGATGTCCTCGATTGACTGACCGCGGCGGTCTCAGCGGTCGAGCTCGCGGCGGAGGTCGCCCATCCGGACCTCGCGTTCGGCGTGGGCGTTGTGCTGGTGGATCGACTCGTCGTTCGACTGTTTCATGCGGATCACGGCCTCGTCGGGCAGGTGGTCGAACTCCTCGACCGTCCCCTCGGCGAGCGCGCGGACGCAGTCCTCGACGAACTTCGCGTCGGCGTGGGCCTCGTAGGTCATGTGGTCCTCGTCGGGCCGCTTCGCCATGTTGTAGATCCGAGCGCTCATGGAGTCGCGGGCCACGTCGATCAGGTCGCGCAGGTCGAGGTCGGGGTGGCCGTCGGTGGTGACGGTAAGCGTCGCGTGACCGCGCTGGGAGTGGCCCGGCTGCGGGACGGCCTGCAAGAACTCCTCCGTCGTCTCCTCGTCGACGCCGAGGGCGGCGAGCTTGTCGCGGGCGCGGGACTCGCTCATCCCCTGCGAGCAGGGGCAGACGGTCATCCCGGTGACCTCGGCGCCGATCTCCTCGCGGGTGCCCGCCTCGGTCGCCGTCGCGCTGGCGATGATCCTCGACGTGCTCTGCGTCTCGATCCGTGACGCCGGCGTGTCCTCGCGCGTGACCAGCTTCGCCGTCATCGACACCTCGGCGGTGGTGGTGTAGTCGTGCTTCTCGAGGAGTCGCTCGGCGGCGTCGCCGCAGACGTCCTCGACGCGGTACGCCTCCTCGCGAGTGATCTCCTCTAAGATCTCGTCGATCGTCGCGAGGTTCCGCGACATGTCGATCCCCTTGCGACCGCTCGGGAGGTCGACGAACACCTCGAACTCGGCCATGAGGACGATCGGGCGCTGATCCCCGCGGGCGAGTTTGACGAGCTTCTCCACGCCGGTGACGCCGACCTGCGAGAGCCCGACGGTCACGTCGGGCGACGACGCCTGAACGTCCGGCAACTGATGACTCATTACGAACACGTTAGGGTACTCCCGGGATTAGCACTTTCGATAGGGGGTCTTGCGTAGGGTAGTTTTTTCGCCCGTATTCGGGGGTTTCGGGGTAATCTGCCGGCGGAACAGGAACGCCGGCCTCGACGGGCCGGGGGCGGTCGCGGGACGGTCACCGTCGGCGGTACGCCGCCCCCGCTCCGCGGCGTGGCGCATCGCCCGCGAATCGCGGTGTGGTACCCGCTCTCGGGCGGCGCTCGTAACGCACCATTTATATCTGCGGCAGCGGAACGTAGCCCAAGACCATGCCGAGTTCCAATGGGCCCCAGAAGGCGACCCGCGACAAGCTCTCGAACAAACCGCGCGACCGCGGCACGTCGCCGCCGCAGCGAGCCATTCAGGAGTTCGAGACGGGCTCGCAGGTCCACCTCAAGATCGACCCCAGCGTCCAGGAGGGTCGCTTCCACCCGCGCTTCGACGGGCGGACCGGCACCGTCCTCGGCAAGCAGGGCGCCGCGTTCAAAGTCGAGATTCCGGACGGCGGGAAGACGAAGACGCTCATCGTCCGCGCCGCCCACATGAGCGCCCAGCAGAACTGAGATGACGATCTTCAAAGAGAAGATCGACGAGGAGTACGTCACCATCTCCGAGGCGAAGGACGTCCTCGTGGACCTCGAGGCGGAGCGCGCCGAGGACGAGGACCGCGACCTCCGCTACGAGCTCGCCCGCGCCATCGAGCACGTCAACCGGTTCGCCCGGCTCGACGCCGAGGAGTCCCGCGAGCTCGTCGAGGAACTGACGGAGCTCGAGCAGATCGACGTCCCGACCGCCGTGAAGATCGCCGACCTCCTCCCCGAGGACCGCACCGAGCTACGTTCGGTGTTCGCCCAGGAGCGCTACTCGCTCGACGGCGACGAGCTCGACGACGTGCTCGACATCGTCGCGAAGTACGCCTGATACGGTACGAGACGGGGGTTTCTCCGTTCCGTTTGCTCTGTCGATCAGAGCGCCTCGCTTCGTTCATCTATAACGTACCGTCCCGGTGACGAGCTCCGAAGCTCCAGCTCCGAGGGGCTCGCGGCCGACCTGCCGCTCGCCTGTCGAGGGCGCCCGTCGGTCGCGTTCCCGAACGGGTCGACCGGTCCCCGGAACCCCTTTGAACGGCCGCCACGAGAACTCCGATATGATCGACGAGACCGTCGCCGAGATCCGGGCGATGCAGACCCACAGCACGTCGGCGGTGGCAGTCAAGGCGACGCGGGCGCTCGCGGAGCTGCTCGATCGCGAGTACGTGACGGTCGACGAGTTCGAGCGCGACCTGGAGCACAACGCGGGCGTGTTGCGCCGGTCGAACCCCTCGCACGCCGCGCTCCACAACGCGATGCGCGAGGTCGAGCGCTCGATCATCGGCGAGCCGACGAGCGTCGAGGACGCGAAACAGCTCCTCGAAGACACCATCGACCGCGTCGCCGACGAGATCGAGACGGCGAAGGGAGAGGCCGCCGCCAACGCGGCCGAACACATCGATGACGGCGACACGCTGCTGGTCCACGACTACTCGACGACGGTGCTGGAGTCCATCGAGAACGCCGCGCGCGACGGCGCGCGCCTGACCGTCTACGTCACGGAGGCCCGCCCGCGCACGCTCGGCCGGAAGACGGCACGCGTGCTCGCCGGGATGTCCCGGATCGACGTCCGCATGGTCGTCGACAGCGCCATGGGGTACGCCCTCCGGGACTGCGACCGCGTCCTCCTCGGGATCACCTGCATCACCGGCGGCACCTACTACAACCGGATCGGAACGTTCCCCGTCGTCGTCACCGCGCGCGAACTCGGGGTCCCGGTGACCGCGGTCGGGTCGGGCGCGAAGACGATCGAGGAGTTCCGCTTCGAGAACGAGTTCCGCGACGCCGTCGAGGTGATGCGCGAGCCGGTCGAGGGCGTCACGATCGAGAACCCGAGCTACGACGCGACCCCGATCGGGATGATCGACACCGTGATCACCGACGACGGCGTCGTCGATTGACGTCCTCGCCGCTCGGTCGCCCCCTCGTCAACTGACAGCGGCGTCGGTTTCGGGCGACGGTCGGAGACGCCGGCGTCGGCGGCTCGACCTCCGACGCAAGTGCTTTGTGCATGCGTCGTGTTAACGGATACAATGAGCGTGCACTCGGGCCCCTCGACCGCGTTCCGGATCCCCGCCTCGGATCCGGCCCCGATAGCAGAGTGCACGACCCTCTCGTGCGAGGTCGGCGCGGCGGTCACCGCGCCGGCCGTGATCGCCGCGGTGGTCCTCGCCGGCCTCGCGGCGTTCCTCGCGTTCGCGTACGTCCGCGACGCGGCCGAGGCCGGCAAACGCGAGCAGCAGCGCGTGCTCGCCGAGCGCGACGCGTTCGAGACGTTCGCCGACCGCGTCGCCGCCCTCGACCCGGCCCCGTCCGGATCGACGGCCTCGGGAATCGACGGGTCGATGGCGGCCGTTCGCACGGTCGATCGAAGCACCGATACCGGCGACGTCAGGCTCAGGCGCGTGCTGGCCGCGTACCGCGACACGGTGATGTCGGTCCCGCACTACCGCGAAGAGTACGACGAGACGATCCCCGAGAGCCTCGCCGCGGAGCTGGGCTCCGACACGGCGACCGCCCTGGCGTCGAACGGCACCCTCTCTGCGGCGTCCCAGTCGGCGCTGGTCAGGCGGAGCCGGCGGGCGGCCGAGGCGCGCTCGTCGCTCGCCGACGCGATCGGCGAAGAGATCGACGCGCTGCGGGCGTTGGAGAACGACCTCGCCAGCGTCGACCGGCGGCGGGAGCGGCTCCTCGAGCACCTCGACGGCGTCTCCGGCGCCGGCACCGGGGCGGCGATCGACGTCTGGGAGCGGCTCGAGGACCTCGAACGCGAGTGCGACGAGATCGCGGCAGACCGGCAGGCGGCGCTCGCTGACCCGCCGATGACTCCGGACGCCGCGGTCGACATCGAGGGAGACCACGCCTTCTACGAGTACCTGTACGGGCCGACGGACGGGCCGCGGTATCCCGTGTTAGCGCAGGTCTCGGAGCTCGCGGAACGGATACGCGAGGACCGCGACCGCGTCGCCAGCCGGCTCGCCGGCAGCCGGTAGCCCGGGCGGCTCCGTCTGCCCTCGGACCCGCCGTCGGGCGTCCTCGTCTCCTCCCGGTGCGGTACGCCGTGACTACTAATGAGACGAGGCGCAAACCGACCGCACATGACGACCCACTTCCACGGGGGAACCGGCGAGAGACGCCGACCTTACCGACGCCGAGTCGACCGGTATCCACGCGCCGATCGCGGAGCCGTCCGCCTTCCGTGCGACCGCCGCGGCGACCGAGGCGGGCGATAAGCGATGTTCGGAACGAGCGGCGTACGCGGGCGGGTCGGCGTCGACGTCACGGCCGATCTCGCGCTCGCGGTCGCGCGCGCGGTGGCGGTGGACGCCGATCGGGTCGTGGTCGGTCGCGACGTCAGGGACTCGGGCCGGGCGCTCGTCGACGCGGTGTGCGCCGGGCTGACGGAGTGCGGCGTCGACGCGATCGACGTGGGGACGGCCTCGACGCCGACGATCGCCCGGGCGGTCGGCTCCCGGGACGCCGACGCCGGCGTCGCGATCACCGCATCGCACAACCCGCCGGCGGACAACGGGATCAAGCTCTGGTCGCCGTCGGGGCAGGCGTTCGACGAGGAGCGGCTGGCGGCGATCGAGCGCCGCGTCGAGTCGGAGGCGGCGCCGTTCGCGGACTGGGACGGACACGGCGACCGGATCCGGTGGGACGGGGCGGCGGACGCGCATCGACGCGCGCTCTTGGAGACGGGCCGTCGCCGGGCGGCGGACGCGGGCGTCGACCTCGACGACCTCCACGTCGTCGTCGATGTCGGCAACGGGACCGGCGGGGTCACCGCCGACGCCCTCCACGAGCTGGGCGCCACCGTCGAGACGCTCAACGCGCAGCCGGACGGCCGGTTTCCGGGTCGCCCGAGCGAGCCCACCGCGGACGCCTGCACCGGGCTGACCGCCCACGTCGCGGCTCGGGACGCCGACCTCGGCGTCGCCCACGACGGCGACGCGGACCGCATGATGGCCGTCGACGACGCGGGACGCTTCCTTTCCGGTGACGAGCTGCTGGCCGTGTTCGCCCTGGAGGAGGCCGGCTCCGGCGACCGCGTCGCCGCGCCGGTGGATACGAGCCTCGCGGTCCAGGACGCGCTCGCGGCGCGCGGGGCGTCGGTGGTGCGAACCCGCGTCGGGGACGCGTACGTCGCCGAGAAGACCCGCGAGGAGGGCGTCGCGTTCGGCGGCGAACCCTCCGGCGCGTGGATATTCCCGACGGAGACGCGGTGTCCCGACGGCCCGCTCGCCGCCGTCGCACTCGCGGTACTGGCGGCGGACCGGCCGCTCTCCGAGCGTACCGACGCGATCCCGGCCTATCCCATCCGTCGGGAAGCCGTCGAGACGACGCGGAAAGAGTCGGCGATGGCGGCCGTGACCGATCGGGTTCGGGAGTCGTACGACGACGTGAACGACATCGACGGCCTCCGTGTCGGGGTCGAGGAGGGCTGGTTCCTCATTCGAGCCTCGGGGACCCAGCCGCTGGTCCGCGTAACCGCGGAGGCACGCGATCCCGAGGCCGCGGACCGCCTCCGCGCAGAGGCCCGGTCGCTCGTCGACGACGCCGTCGCCGGTCTCGACGACGCCGAGTGAACCTCGGTCGGCCCCCTCGACCGTCCCCCGAGTCCGGTTCGCGGTTGCGACGGCGGAGCGACCGCCGCGCACCCGGTCCGTTTCGTGCGAAGAAGTGGCACGGTACTACGTGTGTAGTACCGGCTCGGTTGACATGCGATACACGTCGACAGAATCGAGATGCCCCCGTAGCCGTTGGGTACAGACAGACACATGAGACCGGACACCGTCGACAACCTCTGCTGGGACATCGTCACGACCATCGCCGGAGAGCGCGGTATTGAGCCGGAGCGGATCGACGAACGCCTGTACGACGTGATCGACATCGAATCGCTGGCGTCCCTCGTCGAGCAGTCGGGTCGGACCGAATCGATGGACCTGTCCGTCTCCTTCCGGATGGCCGGCTGTTTCGTCACCGTGACCGGGGACCGGACCGTGCGGGCGAGCGCCCCGAACTGACCCGCGGTCGGAGACACGCGCCACGCCCTCCGCACCGGGTGGACCTACTCACTGAACGACCGCTCTGCGTTCCGCGTCTGTTGGACGACCTCTCTGCGGCCCGTGTTCACGGGAAGCGCATCCAGGATCCGCTCCGCGGCGTCGCCGTCTCCGTACGGGTTCTCCCACTCCGCGTCCGCGTCGAGCGCCTCGGCCACGGATCGGACGACGCAGTCCGGATCGAACTGGCTGAGTCGGTTCGCGCCGACCTCGGTCGTCGCGGCCCGCTCGGTGTTGTTCCGCACGGTCACGCACGGGACGCCGAGCACGCACGCCTCCCCTTGAACGCATCCCGAGTCGGTGAGGACGGCCGTCGAGGCCGACAGCAGTCGCACGAAATCGGCGTACTCCAGCGGATCGATCGTTCGCACGCCGGCGGGCACGTCGATCCCGGACCGGTCCAGCCGCTCGCGAGCGCGGGGATGAACCGGATAGACGACCGTGAGACCGCGTGTCTCCCCGGCGCGCGCGGCGCCCTCGAGCACAGACAGGAAGCGGTCCGGCTCGTCGACGTTCTCCCGCTGGTGGACGCTTACGAGGAGGACTCCGTTTCCCGCGATACCGAGTTCGTCGAGCACGTCGCGCTCCCGACGGCCGCTGTCGCGGACGCGGTCGAGAGCGTCGACCGCCGTGCTCCCGGTGACGGTTATCCGCAGTTCCGTGATCCCCTCACGCACGAGGTACCACCGGTTCTTGTCCGTCGGGACGAACAGGTAATCGGCGACGTGATCGACCGCCACTCTGTTCGTCTCCTCCGGGGTCAACCGGTCGAAGCTCCTGAATCCGGCCCCGACGTGAGCGACCTCGGGATCCATCTTGCTCGCGGCGATCGCGCCGGCGAGCGTGCTGTTGGCGTCCCCGTGAACGACCACGATATCGGGAGCGATCTCCGCGAGGACCCGCTCGATCTCGGCCAGCATCATCCCCGTCTGCTCCCCGTCCGACCCCCTTCCGATGTCGAGGGTGACGTCGGGTTCGGACAGGTCGAACTGTTCGAACACCGAACGCCCGAACCCCTCGCCGCGGCGCTCGCCCGTGTCTATCACCGCGTGGTCCACGCCGTACCGCTCGCACGCCCGGATCACGGGCGCGAGCCTGATCGCCTCGGAGACGGTGCCGAGCACGAACGCGAGTTCGGTCATCGCCGATCGGCCTCCGCTCCGCCGTCGGTCGTACCACCGTCGTGTGCCACGTCCAGCTGCCGGTCCCGGCGAGCGGTTTCGACGCGATCTACCCTGTCGACTCTCGGTGCGCTGATGTCGTGAACCAACCCCTCGTTCTCCTCGACGTCGAGCCACGTCCCGAACAGCAGCAAGAGGAGTCCGAGGGTCGCGACGGAGAGCGACGCCATCCCACCGAGGAACGTGTCGACGCCGGCGTTCAAAAGCGAGTAGCCGCCGCCGACGACTCCGGTGAGCAGGACGACGGCGCCGAACGCGTAACACGCCGCGAGCGGGTGGAATCGCCGGAGCACGTACGATTGCGCGATCCGCGTGAGGAAGTTCCGCGCGATCAACGCGGAGAGCCGCGGGACGAACGACGAGTAGCGGATGGTGCTCCGCTCGTCGCCGTATCGGGCCGGATGCGCGACGTCGGCGATCGGCTGGCGGTTGACGTTCAGCACGAACAGGATATCGTTGAGGAACCCGTACCGGTCGTACAGCCGGTCGAAGCGGACGATCCGGAGCCCCTCGCTGGAGATCGCCGTGAACCCGTTTTGCGGGTCGGACACCTCCCAGTAGCCGCTCGAGACGCGCGTCAGCATGGTGAGGAGCATGTTCCCGAACAGCCGCCAGCGTGACATCGTCGCGTAATCGCGCCTAGACCGGAGCCGGTTCCCCTTCGCGTACGTCACCTCACCGGCCGCGACCGGCTCGATGACGCGCTCGAGGTGCGCGGGATCCATCTGTCCGTCGCCGTCCATGACGGCGACCACGTCCATGTCGTCTTTTAACGCCCGGGCGTAGCCCGTCTTCACCGCTCCGCCGGCGCCGCGGTTCCGCTTGTGTTTGATCGGCACCACGACGGTCCGCTCCTCCGTCCCACCGGACCCGTTTCGGGTCGCGGACGGGTCGTTTCGCCGCTTGGCGTGTTCGCGGATCTCGGTCCACGTCTCGTCGCTCGACGCGTCGTCGACCGCGTAGACCCGGTCGACGTAGGAGGGCATCGTCTCGATCACCCCGCCGACGTGACCGGCCTCGTTGTACGCCGGGACGACGACGCCGACGGTCTGGCCGTCGTACATCGTCAGCCCTGCCCTCCCGCGTGGTCCGCGGGTTCGTCAGCTCCGAATCGGGACGGTCGAGCCTGTCGGTACCGGTTCGTTCGGCGCGCGGTGAGGGCTATCGTGGAGACTCCGTGTCGATCTCCGGGGCACGAATCCGCGAGCGGACTCTCCGAGTGAAGCATACACTTCCCACTCGCCGAAACGGGCTTTGTTATGCACAGCCTCACCGACCGCGCCGTCCCGTCGCGCGCCGTCTGGACCGGTCTCGATCGCTTCGCGGTCCGTTCTCACGTCGCCGTCGCTCGGAGACTCTCCGCCGTTCGGCGGCGCGCGTGACGCGCCGGGCCGTTGGCGCGACGTCGTCCTCGCGCGCCGAGACGTTCGACATTCGAGCCGTCGGCGCGCTCCCCGGCGAGGACTGTCACGCTCCAAACGGGGGTATCAGGGAGACAATAGCGCCGATATGGGGATGATAACAAACTAATTATGGGTTGTTCAGTCACTCATTCAATCAGACCAATCGCGGGAACCGTGCCTGTCGTCCGCGCATGAAGCGGAGTGCTGAATCCCATGGAGGAAATCACGAAAGACGAGGTGTTCGAGGTATTGAGTAGTTCACGGCGACGGCTGATCCTGTATCACCTCCATCGACGCGGTGGCAGGGCGGTGCTGCGGGACCTCGCTCGAGACACGGCGGAGGTCGAGAGCGACGGCGACGTCGACGACGACGTCGTCAAGCGATTCTACATCTCGCTGTACCAGACCCACGTTCCGAAGCTCGAGGAGGTCGGACTCGTGGAGTACGACAGCGAAAGCAAGACGGTGTCGCTGACGGATCGAATCGAGGAGGTCGAGGCGATCCTAGAGACTGAGACCGAACCCGAACGCCGATGGGCGTTGTACTACGGAGCGCTCGCGGTCGTCGGCAGCGCGCTCGCCGTCGCCCAGCTGTTGGGCGTCTTCCCGCCGGCGACGAGCATCGTCTTCGTAGCGACGCTCCTGTTGCTCGCGACCTTCCAGTACTACGAAACGGAGGTCAAACAGCGGGAATACCACTTTCTCGAGCAGCTCGTGAGCGAGTGAGGCCCCGCGCGCGTTCAGTTCGCGTACTGCAACCCGACGATCGTGAGGATGCCGACGACGCTGAGGAGCGTCCAGACACCGGCCGGCACCGCGGAGAGCGGACCGAGACCGAGGGCCCCGACCGTGACGACGGCGACGACCGTCCCCGCGACGACGGGGATCGTCCAGGCCCGGTTCGCTCCCTGCGTCTCCTGTTGACCGTCGTCGTCGAGGTCCATGTACTCCAGTAGCTGGTGAACGGACGCCTGTAGCTCGATCGTCCCGCGGTCCTTGTCGTAGTCGATGACCCCCAGCGAGTCCATCTTCGGGAGATGGCACTGATAGAGCCCGATGTAGACGCGCTTCCGCTGGTCGGAGGAGAGCTGGCGGACGTCGATGTCGTTCTCCCTCGCCGCGATGTGCTCGGCGAGGTCGTTCAGTTCCGCGTACCCGTCGTTCTCCCGTAGATACCGAATAACGGTCCGACGGCGGCGGTTCTTCAACAGATCGAATATCTCACCCTTGGTTAACTCCGCCCCGCCCTCGCGCGACGTCTTCCCGATGTCGTCCAGGTTCGAGACGCCGGTCTCGGAGGACTCGTCGCCGGTGGAGGACTCCTCGCCTATGCTACTCGTCGACTGTCTGCTGGGTGACCCCGTTTTTCCCGCTGACATTACTCACCGTTACACGCACACCTACCTTAGATATACAGAACCTAATATCGACTGACACAACCTGAAACTGGCTTCTTTCCGAGCAAGAACGAGTTCACGCCCCGCCTGAAACGACTCACATACGGGTGTTCGAGGCCTGAAGGCCGATTAATATAATGTTAATACATCCGATTTTGCTCGGAACCGAATCGAGCGGCGACGGGCCCGGTCATCGCCGCGGGAGGACGCCGATCCGGCTCACTCCACCGTGACGCTTTTCGCGAGGTTTCGCGGCTTGTCGATGGCGCGCGCGAGCTCGTTCGCGGCCATGTACGACACCAGCTGGAGCTGGACGTTCGCGAGGATGCCGGCGACGTCGTGGTGCGTGTCCGGGATCCGAAGCACGTGATCCGCGTAGTCGTCGATCTTCGCGTTGCTGTCGGCGGTCACGGCGATGATCGGCGCGTCGCGCGCGCTCACTTCCTTGGCGTTGTGTAGCGTCTTGGTGTCGTTTCGGCCGGTGAAGACGGCGAACACCGGCGTGTTCCCCGTGACGAGCGCGAGGGGGCCGTGTTTGAGCTCGGCGGCCGAGAACCCCTCCGCGTGGTCGTAGGTTATCTCCTTGAACTTCAGCGCGCCCTCGAGCGCCACCGGGTGTGCCACCCCTCTCCCGATGAAGAAGTACGACTCGGCGTCCCGGTACGCGGCGGCGACCGACTCCGCGGCCGGCTCGTCGAGAATCTGCTGGACGTCGTCCGGCAGCGCCGCGAGCGAACTGAGCAGTTCGCTCGACTCGCGAGGGCTCGCTCCGTTCCTGTCGTAACTGAGCCGCTCGCTCAGCAGGATCAGGGTCGCCACCTGCGAGGAGAACGACTTCGTGGCGGCGACGCCGATCTCCGGGCCCGCCCGGATGTAGACGGTGTGCTCGCACTCGCGCGTGATCGTGGACCCGACCACGTTCGTCAGCGCGAGCGTGCGGGCGCCGGTCCCCTGGATGCTCCGTATCGCCGAGAGGGTGTCGGCGGTCTCCCCGCTCTGGGTGACGGCGATGACGAGCGTCTCGTCGTCCACCGGCGGCGGGTTCGACCCGTACTCGCCGGACAGGAACGCCTGCGCCGGTATCCCCCGGTCCGCCAGGAGCGTCGTCGCGTACACCGCCGCGTGATACGACGTCCCCATCGCGACGAGGTGAACCGACTCGATCCCGTCGAACGCGTCGTCGGGCAGTTCCTCGAACTCGACGCGGCCCTCGACGGGGTCCATCCGGCCTCGAATGGTCTGCCGCAACGCGGCCGGCTGCTCGTGGATCTCCTTGAGCATGTAGTGATCGTACCCCCCTTTTCCGGCGTCATTGGGGTCCCAGTCGACGCTCTCGAACGAGCGCTCCACCGGCTCCCCGTCCGTGTCGGTGATCTCGTATCCGTCCGGATGTATCGCGACCACGTCGCCGTCGTGGAGGTAGACCACTTCGTTGGTGTACTCGAGGAACGCTGGCACGTCGCTCGCGAGGTAGTACGCGTCGTCGGCGCGGCCGAGCACGAGCGGCGATCCGCTCCGCGTTCCGAACACGGTGTCGGTGCCCTCGAACACCGCCGCGATGGCGTAGCTCCCCGAGAGGCGGTCGATGGTCCGCCTGAACGCGGCCTCCGGGCCGTAGCCGGCCGAGAGGAACTCCTCGAGCAGGTGCGGGACGACCTCGGTGTCCGTGTCGCTCGTGAACTCGTGCGCGGACAGCTCCGTTTTCAGCTCGGCGTAGTTGTCGATGATACCGTTGTGGACCACGGCCACCTGACCGAGGCAGTCCGTGTGGGGGTGCGCGTTCGCGTCGGTCGGCGGGCCGTGCGTGGACCACCTCGTGTGCCCGATCCCGGTCGACCCGCGGATCGACGCCTTGTCGATGGCGTCACAGAGGACGTCGATCTCGCCCTCGTGTTTCACCACGTTGATCCCGTCCGGGGTCACGGTGGCGACCCCCGCGGAGTCGTACCCGCGGTACTCCAGGTTGCGGAGCCCGGAGAGGAGTTCCCCTATCGCCGGCCCGTCGCCGACGCGAGCGGTGATCCCGCACATTACGCCACCACCTCCGCGTTCTCGGGGACGTCGCGGCGGAGCGCGATACCCGGGGCGACCGTCCCGCGCGGCCCGATCCGACAGCCGGGGGTGATCGTGACGTTGGCCCCGACGGTGGCGCGGTCAGCGACGACGCCGCCGAGCCGCCGATCCGTGTGTTCGATCCCGTCGACGACGAGCGTCGCCGACCGCCCCGGTGACACCGTCCCGTCGCCGATCGTCGCACCGCCGCCGACGATGGTGTCCCGGAGCAGCGCGTTCGCGCCGACGCGGGAGTCGGGCCCGACGATCGAGCCCTCCAGGACCGCGTTCTCGCCGACGATCGTACTGGAGAGGAGACAGGTTCCGCCCTTTATAACGGCGCCGGCCGAGACCCTGCAGTCCGACCCGATCAGCACGTTGTCGCCGACCACGGCCGACTCGTGGACCCGCGCCGACTCTTTCACCCGGTCGCCGGTCTCGGCGAGCGTCGGGTGGGAGTAGAGGATCCGCTCGTTCGTCCGGAGGAGGTCCCACGGGTAGGAGGGGTCGAACCAGACGCCGTTCGGCGTCGCGGCCACCACGGGGCCGTCCAGCTGGCCGATCGCTCCGGTGAGCGGTCGCTCCCCGTCCTCGAACCCGGTCCGCTCGAGCGCGTCGAACACCGAGTCGTCGAACGCGTACACGCCGACGTTGATCCGCGCCGACACGCCGTTTCCGTGCTCCTCGATCCGGGTGACGACCCCGTCTTTAACGCCCACGGTGCCGTACTCGCCGGCTCGGTCTGACGCGGCGACCGCGAGACAGGCGGCGGCGTCCGACTCGGCGTACCGGTCGGCGGTGACGCGGACCATCGTGTCGTCGATGACGTTGTCTCCGTTCACGACGAGGAACTCCCCGTCGACGTGGTCGGCGGCGGCCTGTAACGCGTGTCCGCTCCCCAGCTGCGTCGACTGCGTGACGTAGGTGAGGTCGACCCCGCGGTAGGTGTTCTCGAACCGGTTCTGGATCCGGTTCCGTCCGTGGCCGACGACGAGAACGATGTGGTCGACCCCGGTCTCGACTAAGGCGTTGAGCGGGTACTCCAGTATCGGTCGCCCGCCGACCCGGAGCATCGGTTTCGGCTGGTATCGGGTGAGCGGTCTGACGCGCCGCCCTTCGCCGGCCGCGAGGACGACCGCCTGATCGAGTGCGCTCATCGTTCCGCCTTATCGGCGCGCACTGACCCCGTATCTGCCTGCACTGACCCCGGACGGAGGGAACGCCCGTCGACGTTCGTCTCCACACCTCGGAGGACGTATCTATCCATGCACGCTATCACCGTATGGGTGATGATTGTAATGCAGAACCTTTCGCGATCCGTCGAGGGGGGAGACGGCGGCTCGAAACATGATCGAACTGTTATGTCCGTCCTACCGTGGCATCGTCTCGGAGCCGATATCGGGGGACCGGTCGGGAGGAGTCGGGTGGAGGGCGAAGAGAGCGGACTGGGACGGGGAGAATCGAGTGGAACGGGGGAGACGAACCGACTGAGCGGCGGAGGCGGCGCCGAACGCGAACTCGACGGCGCCGAACGCCGCGGGGGACTCAGGGGGGAATGGACGCGCGGTGACGACAGCGGTCGCTGCCGACGGCGGACGGCCTCGCTACCGGCGGAGCGTCACGAGCTCCTCCGTGACCTCGACGGCGTAGCCGCAGTAATCGAAAGAGAGGCGTACGCCCGAGCGTCCGACCGCGTGATGCGCATCGAACAACTGGTCGATCGCCTCGGGGTCGATGAAGTCGGCGAGAACCGGCAGTTCGCCGGGGCTCACCGACTCGGCCTCGGCCACCGCTCGGACGATGGAAACCGTCGCCGACGTGCCGGGTTCGGTCGGAATACGCTCGATGATCGTCGTGTCGCCTCCGGCAGCCGTGCGGCCTTTGTGTACGTCAGACATCATGTGTTCTGTGCCGTTAGTTCATACACGAGAGGACGGTAATAAACAGTATCGATTCGGCGTAACGGCGTGATCGCGCCGAAATCGGACGACCGCTCGGCACCACCCCTTCGCCTCGCTTCGAACACGTCTCGAAGCCCGGGGCGCGATCGTCGTCCGGCTCGCGGCGAGGGAGCCCGTTCGTACGGGGGTATCCGCCGGCGGTCGGACTGAAACGATACACAATTCCCTCACGGTTTAATAGGGTAGTTCGTGCGTACTACGAATATGCTCTGTATAGTAAATACCCACAACGGTCATGTACCGTGTGTACCGTGACTGAGGTAGACTGTCCCTGACCCCGGACACCCGCGTCAGTTACGGTACGGGCCCCCCCGCCCCTGTTTCCTGACGACGCTCGATCCGCCAGCGGCGGCTCCACCGACTTCGACGTCCATGCGCCAGCGGCCGCTCTCGTGACTCGGACGTCCATGCGCAGCCCTGACGACAGCATGCGCAGACTCGAAGACATCCATCCACAGGCCTGACGACGGCCACCCGCGAGTCCGACGGCACCCACCTGCGGCCTCGTCGGTGCCGGAACATGCCGGGTAGCAGCCGCATACTAAACTCCCGCTCCACGGTATCGATGGCGCATGCACGCAGTCATCCTCGCCGCGGGACGGGGAACGCGGATGGGACCGCTGACGGAGACGACGCCGAAGCCGATGCTCCCGGTGGCAGACGCGCCGCTCGTCGAGCACGTCGCTGACGCGGCCGTCGAGGCGGGCGCCGACGAGCTGGTGGTGACCGTCGGCTACGGCGCCGACCGGATACGTGAGCACTTCGGCGAGACGCACCGCGGCGTCCCGGTCCGATACGCGGTCCAGCAGTCGCAGCGGGGCACGGCCGACGCGCTGGCGGCGGCGGCCGCTCACCTCGACGGCGAGTTCGCCGTGCTGAACGGCGACTCGCTGTACCGCGGGGCGGACCTAGAGCGCCTCTTCGAGTCGACGCCGCGGATCGGCGCGTACCGCGTCGACGACCCGTCCCAGTACGGCGTGCTGACCGTCGACGGCGACGTGGTGACGGACGTCCAGGAGAAGCCGGCCGACCCGGCGACGAACCTCGTCAACGCCGGCGTGTACGCGTTCCCCGCCGAGACGGTCGACCTCCTCGACGTCCCGGAGAGCGATCGGGGGGAGCGCGAACTCACCGACGTGGTCGCGCGGGTGATGGCCCGCGGCGACCTCGGTTACGCGGTCCTCGACGAGTGGATGGACGTCGGGCGGCCGTGGGAGCTGCTCGAGGCCAACGAGCGGCGACTGCCCGGGCGTGACGCCGGATCGGAGGCGCACACCGGCCGCGACGGCGTTCACCCGGACGCGACGATACGCGGCGACGTGGTCGTCGAGGAGGGAGCGACGGTCGGGCCCGGGGTCGTCATCGAGGGGCCGGCCCTGCTTCGGACGGGGTGTTCCGTCGGGCCGAACGCGTACGTCCGCGGCGCGACGCTGATCGGCGAGGGGGCCCACGTCGGTCACGCGGTGGAGATCAAAAACAGCGTCCTGATGGCGGACGCCACGGTCGGTCACCTCTCGTACGTCGGCGACAGCGTCCTCGGGCGGTCGGTGAACCTCGGCGCCGGAACGAACGTCGCGAACCTCCGGCACGACGGGGACCCGGTCGTCGCGACGGTGAAAGGAGAGCGGGTCTCGACGGGACGCAGGAAGTTCGGCGCGGTGCTCGGTCCGGGGGTCAAGACCGGCATTCAGACGGGAATCAACGCAGGGGTGACGCTCTCCTCGGGCGCGCGAACGGACCCCGGCGAGATGGTCCTTCGCGATCGGTGAGCCGCCGAGCGCGTCTCCGTCGTCCGAGGGCCGCTACGGGGCTCGGAGGGACTGCTCTCGCGGCGCGTCCTCCCGCCGCGCCGCGTCCCCGCTGGAGAGGCGGTTCCGGGGGAGACAGTCGAGACAGCCGCGAACGGTGTCTCCCATCCCGAACACGCGGACGAACCGTCGACTCACCGCCGACCCGCACCGGTTGCACCGTCGATTGACGTCGGTCGCGGTTTCTTTCATGTCTCATGCATCGAATAGGGCGTATATCAGTATACACGGGATAGTGGAACCGGTCGATTCCGAACGTGTATTTGATCCCTGTTAACATGTCTGTCTCGAAAGCCGACAGATCCTCCTCAGCCGCACGCGTGACCGGTCAGCGACCGGTCGCTCGGGACGGGACTTCGGGGGTCGCCCCCTCGTCGGTCCGGATCACCTCGGACCCCGCGACGAACGCCCGCTCCACGGTCGGTGTCGGCGTCGGGTCGACGACCGCGAGGTCCGCCCTGGCGCCGACCTCGATCCGTCCGCGGTCGTGGAGTCCCGCGATGTCGGCCGGGTTTCGCGTGACCCTGTTGACCCGCGTCGACAGCGGCTCCCCCGTGTCGACGAACGGCGCCGCGAGCAGCGACGCCGGGTGGTAGTCCGAACAGAGCGCGTCGAGAACCCCCGCCTCGATCGCGTCGCGGGCGCTGAGATTGTCCCAGAGGCTCCCGCCGCGCACGAGGTTCGGGGCCCCCATTACGGTCGCGAGACCGAGGTCCGTCGCGCGCTGCGCGGCCTCGAGCGTGAGCGGGTACTCGCTGACGGCGGCGCCGTGCTCGGCCATCGTCTCCACGTCGGCGCGACACTCGTCGTCGTGTGACGCGAGCGGCGCGTCGACGCGTCGAGCGAGCTCGCTGATCCGGGCGATCCGCCGGTTCCGACTCGCGTCGTCCATTCCGCTCCGTTCCGCCGCCGCGGACCGGACGGCTTCGGCCGGCCAGTTCCGGTCCTCGACGTAGTGCCGCTCGAACGACTCGGCGTCGTACTGGCCGTCGCCGGGGGCGTGGTGCATCACCGACACCAGGTCGACGTCGATCTCCCCCATCAGCTCCTCCACCGCGTCGGCGCTGGCGTCGGCGAGTTCGCAGCGCGCGTGTACGCGGTTGTCTCCGAGCGCGGCCGTCCCGCGGTCGACGGCTCGGGCGAGGCGCGCGGCGTTCTCCAGGTTTCGACCGTCGCCGGGCGACTCCTCGAACGCGAGGGCGTGGAACTTCGTCGTCACCCCGTGGAGGACGTTCGTGCGGTCGGTGGTGGCGAGCGCGGTCATCGGGTCCGTCTCGGCCCCGGAGCGCGGCGCGAACTGTTCCTCGATGTCGTCGCCGTGGAGGTCGATCAGCCCCGGCATGACGACGCGACCGTCGGCGTCGATCACCGTCCCAGCGCGCGCGCGATGGCGATCAGAGCGATCGATTCGGACGATACGCTCGCCCGCCACGACGACGCGACCGTTTTCGATGACGCCGGAGGGAGTGACGACCCGTCCGTTCCTGATCTGGACGAACTCCGTCATGGCGGCCACCTTTCCGACCGACCACGGTCCGTCGCCGTGGTCGGCGATCCGTCTCTCAGTCCGAACGCGGGGAACCGTGCGTTCATGATCGCTTCGATAGGCGCAGTAACGGTATTGTTAAGAAGTCACAACCGCTCGGTTCGGCTTCGATTCCGATCCGATATGCGGCGGTTACTAATGAGCGCAACCCGCGTCACACAGGACATGATTGATGACGCTCCTCCAACAATAACGGGGACGATAATTGCGGTTCACGTCAGCGAAACGGGTCCGATCGACGGATCGAACGAGAGAGTCGGCGCGCGCAGATGACGGGAAATACCGGCGGAGGCCTGACCGCCGACGCGTGCCTGACGCTCCTCTCGAACGCGCATCGACGAGCGGTGCTGCTGTCGATATACGACCGTGGCGGCAACGACGCCGGTTCGTTCGCCGTCGAGGAGATAGTCTCCGGCTCGATCCCACCGCGCGTCGAAGTGGCGCTGAACCACACTCACCTCCCGAAGCTGGAAGATCACGACGCTATCCGGTGGGACCGCGATGACGGGACGGTCGGCCCGGGCCCGGCGTTTGAGGAGGTCGAACCGTTCATCGACTGTCTAGAGGACTCCAGCGAACAGCTTCCGGACGACTGGCGGTCCCACTCGGACAACTAGCGGTCGAGGCGGGCCGTCAGGCCGTCCGAACGCGGACTCCGCCGCTCACCGCCACGCGGACGCGGAGACGTAGCTGCCTTCTTCGGCGGTGATCCACGCCGTGGTACGCTCGCGCTCCGAGAGGTCCGTCGGGTGGAGGGTACACTCGTCGGGCCTGTCGTCGTACCGAACGATCGTTCCCTCGAGCGTCGGGCGTCTGGGGCTCTCCTCGGTCGGTCGCGTCACCCCTCCGCCGGTTCGGCCGTCGTCGTTCGCTTCTCCGGTCATACCCCTCACTACACTGATACCCTACATCGTTATTCGTTTCTTATCCACGTCTTCAACACTTTTCCGGGCTGATTATCGCTTCGGGGGCCTCCGGACCCCCAGTCGCACCCGGCCCGTGGTCGCGTCATCGCTGAGTTCCGCGCACCGCGCCGGCGCGTCGCCGCTGGGTTCCGCGCACCGCGCCGACGCGCCGTTCGCCGTCGGCGTTTGCTTCCCTCTCGGGCTCCGATGCGTGGATCGCGCGGGGACCTGACCGTCGATTATCCGGTTTATAAACTTAGCCGGTCGATCAGACTGGGAACGTATGCAAGCAGTTGTGCTCGCTGCCGGAAAGGGGACTCGCCTCCGTCCACTGACGGACGAGAAGCCGAAAGTGCTCGTCGAGGTCGACGGGACGCCGATCATCGAGGACGTCTTCGACAACCTCATCGCCTGCGGCGCGACCGAGCTCGTCGTCGTCGTCGGCTACAAGGCCGAGCAGATCATCGACCGCTACGGCGACGAGTACCGCGACGTGCCGATCACCTACACCCACCAGCGCGAGCAGCTGGGGCTCGCCCACGCCATCCTCCAGGCCGAGCCCCACGTCGACGGCGACTTCATGCTGATGCTCGGCGACAACGTCTTCCGCGGCAACCTCGCCGACGTGGTCAACAGGCAACGGGAGGAGCGCGCCGACGCCGCCTTCCTCGTCGAGGAAGTCCCCTACGAGGAAGCCTCCCGGTACGGCGTCCTCGACACGAACGAGTACGGGGAGGTCGTCGAGGTGGTCGAGAAGCCCGACGACCCGCCGAGCAACCTCGTGATGACCGGCTTCTACACGTTCACGCCCGCGATCTTCCACGCGTGTCACCTCGTCCAGCCCTCCGACCGCGGCGAGTACGAGCTCCCGGACGCCATCGACCTGCTCATCCAGTCCGGCCGCACCATCGACGCGATCCGGCTGGACGGCTGGCGGATCGACGTCGGCTACCCCGAGGACCGCGACCGCGCCGCCGAGCGACTCTCGGAGCGCGCACACGAGGAGGCCGCGGCGGCGGCGGAAGAAGAAGAAGCGGTCGCCGAGGACTGACCGCGCCGTCCGAGCGCGCTCTCTGTCGGCCCGACACGAGGCTGATTCGCTGTGCTTCCGCGGCCCGACCGGCCGGCGCGTTCGCCGGGAGTCCGGCCGAACCGCGCTCCGCGGCTACTTGTGCCCTTCGCTGGCCAGGTGGTGGTTCATCACCGTCTCGATGCCGTCGACGATCTGCTCCGCGTCGACGCTCTCGACCTCGGCGGTCCGCTTTCGGACCGTCCGGTCGCGAAGCTCCCACTCGCGGGTGAACTCCGACTCGATGCCGTGCGACCGGATCCGATCGGCCAGCTGCTCGATGTCGTGTTCTCCGGCGTCGACGATCTCCTCGTAGTCGATCACGCCGCGTCGGAGCGCGCAGACGACGACCCCCGAGCTGATGTCGCCCTCGCCGAGCTCGCGCTCCCACGTGGTGACCCAGTTCCCGATCCGCGCCATCTGTTGGAGGTCACAGAGGATGCTCCGGAGCGCTCCAAGCTCCGACCGGTCGAACGACGGCGAGTGCATCAGGTCGACGCAGGCGTACGGGAACATGGTCATGTTGTACGCGTCGTGGCGCTCGGTCTCCGCCCGGTTGACCATCGCCGGGTTGTCGTTCACGAGCCCGGAGTACTCCATCGCGTTGAACGTCTGCCGGAGGTCGTACTCGAAGACGTCGACGAACTCCGCGTACCGCGGGGCGGTCCTGATCGAGGCGTCAATCTCGTCCCACAGCTCCGCGAGGTATCCGAGGACGATGTAGTCCACCTCCCCGCTCACGGACCCCGCACGCTCGGTCGCGTCGACGCCGAACGGGATCCAGCGACCCGCGTCGAACGTCCCCTGGTCGCCCTCGCTCTCCGCGAGGTCGTCGAGCACCGTCACGAACATCGTTAACAGCGTCTTATGCTCGTACACCCGGGCGCGTTCGCCGTCCGGAACAGAGGTTAACGTGAACTTATCGAAGAGGTTGTGGATCCACTTCCAGAGGAACCGGTCCCGGTCGCCGATAACCCGAGCGTAGCGATCTGCGAACGCTGCCGCGGTTGGTGGAAGCGTAACGTCGCTCACTTGCTGGGTGTACTCCATCGGGTTGGGTCCCCCCCACTGCTCGACCGTGACCTGTCCGCGAGCCTCGTGTGACATACTGGTAAACACAAGCATAACTGTGTTAAGCCTTTTGTTCCCAATATATATTATGATAATAACCACATTACCGTGACAATCATAGTAGTTCTGGTAAATATTATTAACTTTGTACAGCTGCGCTCGTCCGTTTTTCTCACCGAGTCACGCGTTCGAATTTCGTCTCATCTCCTATTTTCGAATTGATGTCACCGAGAAATATAGTAACCCGTGAACGTGACGAGATATTTATATGTCTCTGGGCGCTCGTCCCGCTGTGTTCGAACGGGGTCGATCCGAGGAACCGTTTACGATGGGGGGCCGATGGACCTGACGGCGCCCGACCACCGAGCGGCGGTCGGGCGCTACCTCGCGCGGGCCGAACTCGGCTTTCTGTACGCCGAGGGCTCGAACGAGATCGTCGACGCGAACGCGACGGCCGACGAGCTACTCGACGTCGACGGCGGGCTCGTCGGGGCCGACCCGCGCGAGATCGACCCGAGCTTCGGTCCGGAGCTGCTCGCGGCCGTCGAGGAGGCCGCCCGGGCGGACCGGACCGTCGAGGAGGCGGTCACGATCGACGACGGAACGGCGCTCCAGTTCCGGGCGGTCCCGGGGGAAGACGGCGTCGGCGTGCTCGTCCGCGACGCCACCGACGACGTCGGACTGCGCCGCGACCTCCGTCGGTCGAACCGTATCCTCGAGACGCTGGAGGACGGCGTCTACACGCTGGACGAGGCGTTCGTGATCACGTCGGTCAACGAGGCGATCACCGAGATGACCGGCTACGACCGCGAGGAGCTCGTCGGGTCGCACGCGTCGATGCTCGCCGGGAGCGAGACGCTCGACAAGGCCGAGGAGATCCTCGACATGCTCCGCGGGGGCGGCTCGGACATCGGGATGATCGAGTCGTCGATCAGGACGGCCGACGGGGAGCTGCTGCCGATCGATACCCACTTCTCTCCGGTCGAGTTCGACGACGGGCGCCGCGGACGCGTCGGCGTCCTCAGGGACGTGACCGACCGACGCCGCAACGAGAGCGCCCTCCGGGAGCTGAGCCGCTCCGCCCGTCGGCTGCTCCGAGCCGACGACGCGGAGTCGGTCTTCGAAACCGCCGTCGACGTGACCGCCGCCGTCTGGCCCGAGGCCACCGTCGTGGCGTACTCGTTCGACCGGACCGAGGCGCGGCTGATCCCCGTCGCCGCGTCCGGCGGCGACCACGACGAGTGCGGGCCGGGGAGCCTGGTCTGGGAGGCGTTCACCACAGGCGCGGACGACGCGGCGACGACGATCGATCCGGCCCGGGCGAGCGACGCGACCGACGCTGACTCCCGGACGTCGTTCCACCGTATCGACGACTCAGCGACGGCCGACGCGGAGGCCGGTTCGGCGACCGACGCGGAGACCGGTCCGGCGGAAGACGCGGCGACTCCCTCCCCGACCGGGCGGGTGGTCGAGCGGTCGAACGAGCCCGACGACTCCTCCCCTCGCACCCTGTACGCGACGCTCGACGGGTACGGCCTGTTCCGGGTCGATTTCGGCTCCGCGGAGCCGGCGGGGAACGTCGAGGAGCCGGTCGGACTGCTGGCCGCGAACGCCGTCGCGGCCCTCGACAGCGTCGAACGGGAGAACGAGCTCTCTCGAAATCGGGAGCGACTGGAGCGGCTTCACGGGCTCAACACCCTTCTCAGGCGGATCAACGGGGAGCTCGTCGACGCCGATACCCTCGAGGAGATCGCCGAGGCCGTCTGCGACACGCTCGTCGAGTCGGACCAGGTCGAGTTCGTCTGGGTGGGAGAGACGTACCGAACCGGCGGAAATCCGACTCCCGTCGCGGTGGCGGGCGAGTCGGACGGACTCCTCGACGCCTTACCGGGCGGAGCGGACGCCGCTCCGGCGGTCGGAGACGGCGGTACCGCCGCCGACACGGATGAACTCCCCGGCGTCCGGGCCGTCGAGACGGGCGACCCCGTTCGCGTGTCCGACGTCTCGGACGGACTTCGGCGAGAGCGGTGGCGCGAGCACGCGCTCGCTCGCGGGCATCGCTCGGCCCTCGGCGTCCCGCTCTCGTACGAGGGGCTGTGTTACGGCGTCCTGTCCGTGTACGCCGACCGTCGGTCGGTCTTCGACGACGAGTTCGGCGACCTGCTCGTCGAACTCGGGGACAACGTCGCGAACGCGATCTGCAGCCTGGAGACGAGGCGGTCGCTCCGGACCGAGTCGCTCGTCGAAATCGAGCTGCGGATCGACGGGAGCGACGCGCCCCTGTCTCGGATCGCGTCCGCGTTCGGGGACCCGCTCCGCGTCGACGGAACCGTCCCGCAGGGGAGCGGTCGGTCGCTGGTCTACTTCACCACCGGCGGCGACCGCTCCGGCGTGGCGGAGTCGGTGGTCGCCGTCGAGTCGCTCCGCGAGACGGGCGGCGGACCGAACGCCCGACTCGAGGCGACGGTGAGCGAAGAGACCGTGGTCGACAGGGTGAGCGCACACGGCGGAAGCGTCGAACGGCTGGTCGCCGGCGACGACGAGGTGGTCCTCACGGCGATCTTCCCGCGGTCGGTCGACGTTCGGCGCATCATCGAGCACTTCGAGGACCGCTACGGAGGCGTCGAACTTCGGTCCCGACGAGACCGCTCCGAGGACGACGGTCCGGAGCCCCGAGACGACCTCTCGGACGAACTCACCGACAGGCAGCGGGAAGCGGTCGAGACGGCGTATCTGCGCGGCTACTTCGAGTGGCCGCGCGCGAGCACCGGCGAGGAGGTCGCGACGGCCATGGACATCACGCAGCCGACGTTCAACCGACACCTCCGGACGGCCGAGCGGAAGCTCCTCGAATCCGTCCTCGGGGATATCGACGCCGAGGACTGAGCGCTCCTTCCCCGTCGACCGCGTGATGCGGAGCGGGAGCCGACGACTGCGACCGCCGTCGCGGGGGAGGATCCCGCCGCGCGCTCGGAGACGGTCGCCGCGTCAGTCGGCCATCGGCAGATCCACGTATCGGTTCTCCCACTCGCGCCGGGCACGGAGGCCCTTCGTCCCCTTCTCCGTCAGCTCGTAGAAGTTCGTCCGTCGGTCGCTTTCGCCCTTCTCGACGTATCCCGTCTCGACGAGGGTATCGAGGTTGGGATAGAGTCGTCCGTGGGTGATCTCCCCCATCGACGACTGCAGTTCTGTTTTGATCTCCTGTCCCGACGGCTTCTCGGCTCCGGAGATCACGTACAGGAGGTCGCGCTGGAAGCTCGTGAGTTCGAAAAGGGGCTCTGGCATTGTCGGCGTTTCGTCGTTCGGTTGCTTTGTTATAAAGACGAAAACGCGGATCAGAACCGCTGTGTCCCGCGTTGACGGAACGAATCCACCGTCCCGTCTCACCCGGAATCCCGACGTCCCGCTCGTGGAGGTGTGCCTTTCGATCGTCGGATTTCGGGCATTTTACCGCACGTTACTCCGTCCGTATCGCTCCCCGCGCCGCCGGCCCTACTCCCGCAGCCACTGTCGCCCGGCGATCCCCACGAGCGCGACGACGCTCACCGCCGTCCACCCCGCCGGGGGCACCGCAGAAAGCGCCCCGAGACCGAGCGTCCCCGCCGTGACGAGCGCCGCGGCTCCGAGGGCGAGCGCGACGGTGAGCCGGTCCGACGAGTCGGTTTTCCGGCCGTTCTCGGGAGCTAATTGGAGGTGAAACAGCACCTGCGAAGCCGGATCCAGAAGCGCGACGGTCCCGCGGTGCTTGTCGAACTCGACGACCCCGAGCGCGTCCATCCGGGGGAGGTGACACTGATAGAGGGCGATGCGGACGCGCTTCCGCTCCTGCGAGGTGAGCTGACGAACGGGCGTGTCGTTTTCGCTCGCGGCGATGTGCTCGGCGATCTCGGAGAGGTCCGCCGACCCGCCGTGATCGTGGAGGTACCGGATGACCGCCCGTCGCCGTTCGTTTTTCAGAACGTCGAACACGTCGGTCTGCGTCAGCGTCCGGTCGTCTCCGGGGTCGGCCAACTCCCGGAACTGCCGGTTCTCAGCCCCCCTCGTCGTCATGGCTCTCGTTCGGCACCGTACCCTAATAGTCATTCTGAAATTCTGGTAAAATGACCGTACTGGGACCGATCGTTCGATGTAGTGCGATCAACGACCGAACTGTTCTCAATTAGTCGTTCACATCCGTTTATTGTTCGATTTTGAGCGAGCCGGACGACGTGACCGTCACGTCGCAGCCGTGGTACCGAAACGAGACGACGATCCCCCCCGGATCCGTCGTCCCGGCCCCGCGGAGCAACTCGTTGAGCGCGTCGACGTCGATGACGCGAGCCAGCGGCGGTAGCGCTTCCACCTCGGCACTATCGAGGTCGGCGACAGTCTCCACCACCGCGACACCGGGGGACACCTCCGACCAGTCGTACCGTCTGGTCGTCGAACGACGTGACATTTTACCGACGCATCCCGATCGGCTTCGCAGGCGATGCTCCGCGTATCGATGGGGACCGCACGTCTGTCGCCGCCTCTTCGTACATCGTTCTCCGTTATCTATGGCGATACTTGTATCTCCCGACATCGTCGGACGGTGCCCCGACGCCAACGTGCATTCGGCTCCAACGGACGGATAGCAAGGGATTAACTTTGGACGGCCGGCAGAGAGGTATCACCGTACATGGATGCGAACTTTCCAGACTCCGTGACGGTCGACTACACGGACGGCGAGGGCGAGGATCCGGCGGACTACCCGTCGCTGCAACACAAACTCGAGAAGGCGATCGAGGTCACGAAGCGGGGCCTCGAGCAGTACGAGAACCCCGCGGTGATGTGGACGGGCGGGAAGGACTCCACGCTGACGCTGTACTTCATCAATCAGGTCGCCGAGGAGTACGGGTACGAGAAGCCGACCGCGGTGTTCATCGACCACTACCAGCA